>CAZFKV010000001.1:0-43114 GCA_964519575.1 uncultured Candidatus Saccharibacteria bacterium
GTCCATTTGCCGAATGGATCGTCAACGCGAGCTGGCCAGTCCAGGCGCCAATTTAGTTTTGCCTGACCTTTTGCATAGCTCTTGCCGCCAATGGTCTGATTTTTCTTATCCCAGCTATCTGCAGTCGCGTTGAAATAGCGATTGTCATCACCCAGTACTTGAATCGGCGTCCAGTTTTCATCAAGGTCCCGATTGGACACGTCTTTAAATATTTTATAAATTTGCGGTAAGTGGGTAAGAACATCTTCGAATCTTTCTGTCATACGGCCTGTCGAATACAGGTCTTCATAGCTCTTAATAACCGTCGGCTCAATGCCAAGAATATGTATGTATTTCTCAAACGTAGAATAATAATGATCGGCGTATGTGGGATGGCAGTCACCAACCGGGTCAGGAATAAGTGCAACTGGCCAGCCAACATATTTTTCGAATTCCTCAGGTAAAAATGGATACCTCTTGCGAAGCGGGTCAAAATTATCAACGACATGAATGTGCTGGGCTTCTCGCCCTGCCTCTTTTAGTCCCCATGTTATTGCTTCTACGGTGAGGATTTCTCTAAAATGACCAATATGGTACTCCGCCGATGGCGAAATACCGCTTGAGGTAATGATTTTACCGGTTGGAATTTTTTCACATACATAGGCTATAGCTTGGTCTAGCCAGTAGGTTGATTCATTCATAGCAAACAGTATAACTGATTTGAAACTATAAAATTTAGGTTATTTGCTTAATTTTGTACTTTTTTGCGCCTGCAGGAAGTGTGATGACAACTTCTTCACCGACTTTCTTGCCTATCAAGGCTTGGCCGATTGGAGATCTATCGCTTATTTTACGCTCTGCCGGATTGGCCTCAACCGAACCAACAATTTGATAACTGATTGTTTTTTGATTGGCGATAAGCTGAACTATACTGCCAACTGAAACAAAATCTCGTTTCTTGTGAGTAATAATGACTGCATTATGCAATATGTGATTGATTTCTCTAATCCGCTTTTCGAGATCTTGCTGATCGCGTTTAGCGTCATCATATTCAGCATTTTCGGAAAGATCCCCATAACCTCTGGCAATAGCAAGACGTCGAGACACCTCACCTCGTTTGGCAATAAGCGTATTTAGCTCTGTTTCAAGCACAAGTTTACCTTCTTTAGTGATTTGTAAATCATTACCCATAGCGCGAGTATTCTAACAACTACTCCGTTTGGGCGCAATGGATATATTTTAATTAATTTTCCTTAAAGTATTCTCGGAAAACATCTGCAGCTACCGGTCCTAAATACAAGCCGCTTCTTCGACCATTTTCTATCATTGCAACGATAATTATTTCTGGATCTTCGTATGGTGCATGTGCGGCTATCCAAACGTGTGGTTCTTTACTCTGAGATCTTGTTACTGTTTCGGCGGTACCAGTTTTTGCAGCAACTTTAACACTTAATCCTTGGAAATATGATGGCCCTAAAGTACCGTATTCGACCACCGCTCTCATGCCTTCTCTAACCGTGTTTAGGTGCTTAATATCAGCACCTAGGGTATCAATAACCTTTTTATCACCTTGTTTGAGGTGCGGTTGTAAAATCTCTCCCCCATTGATTATTGCTGACTGAGCTACCGCCAACTGCATTGGCGAAATCTGTAGATTTCCCTGCCCGATAGAAATATTGTAAGAATCTCCTGTGTACCAGTCGGCATCGAGTGTGCGTTTGTTCCAATCAGGGTCTGGAACTAGACCTTTCGATTCAACTGGAAGGTCGATTCCTGTTTTTCTGCCTAAACCGAATTTTTTATACCATGATGTAAGTCGGTAAGGTCCTAGTCCTTGCTGTCCTGCGAATCCTCCGCCTATCGTCATAAAATAGACGTTTGAACTTTTTGCAATTGCATCCTTAAGCTGAATTGGTCCGTGCGACTGACCTTCGAAGTTACTAAAGCTTATTGAGTCCGCCGAATTATATTTATTAACTAGCGTTATTTTGCCTCTGTCGATGATTGTCGTCTGAGGTGTAATAATGTTTTCCTGTAAAGCAGCTGTTGCTACCAAAGGTTTAATTGCTGAACCAACAGGATAACCACTAGAGGTAACTCTGTTAAAAAGAGGTGTTAGATTATTGTTAATTAGTCTGGAATAGTCACTATCACTTATCCCACCAGAGAATATATTGTTGTCGTAGCCAGGAATTGAGACCATTGCTAATACCGAACCATCTTTAGGATTTAGAACCACTGCACTTGCCACTTTACCGCCGGATTTTTCCATCTGCTCATTAAGTGAGCGATTAAGAACTTTTTGTATTTCATTATCAATTGTTAGTTTGATATCCCTGCCTGCCTTACTGGGATTGTTTGCAAGAACTCTTATCGGTCTCCCGGCAGCATCTATTTCAGTACGTTGCCCACCGTTAACGCCCCTTAATTGGTCATCATAATACTGCTCAATGCCCGCTTGACCAACGAAATCAATTGGTAGTATGTTTTTCCTAGTCTTTACATCGTCTTCGCTGGCTCTGCCGACATAGCCAAGTACGCTGGATAGATTACTGTCGGCTAGATATTTTCGAACTGGAATTGGATCTAACGAAAATCCATTGACATTGGGTAAAATCAGATCTAGTTGTAAAACCTGTTCATGGCTAAGACGACTATCGACAAGAATAGGAAGGACATAATCAAGCCCTTTTGACTCGGCTATTTCTTGGATTGATTTAGGTCCAACTCCAATAATTTTGGAAATCGCAACATAATCGTCTAGTCGATCTTTTTTATTCTGATCTAGAATATGTGGGCTAACGATAAGCTGAAAACTTGCAGTGTTACTGGCTAAAACTACTCCATTCCTGTCTAATATTTTACCTCTTTGAGCAAAGCTAACATTGTCTCTAATTCTGTTGCCATTGGCGATACCAACAAACTCCTGACCTTGGACGATTTGTAGCGATCCAAGTTGTAATATATAGATTGTAAATATCAACCCAATACTAAGTAGCAAAGCCCAAATAGAAGCTGGTTTTTGTTTTGTATAAAGTCTGGTCTTACTTAGCCATCCAGGATTAAGTGAGATAGTCCACGCTTCAGCAGCATAAATTTTAGATTTCTTGAGCTTTCCTAGATTAGACATGTGGTCATTTTTAAATGGATTATTCATGTTTTGGCTCGTAAATTAACAACGAAATAAAGAAGGCTGATGTTAAATGAACCAAAACAAATACAAGTATAATCATCAAGGCTTCAGCATGTATTCCGCCACTTTTTAAAGCAATTATAATCTCTAGTAGACAAACAGATAATAGAGCTGCCAAAGACCTAATCCAATTAAGAGACCACCACGGTAGAAAAATGACTACACTTAGACTCAGACCAATCACTAGACCAAAGACAGTGTTTAGAAAAATATTGTCCCCAGTAAGTATTGCGAGCGTCCATCCAAAAATAGTGCCGATTAACGGCAAGAGTTGGGGCTTGAAGTAGAAGCCTAACAAAACAAAAACTAGCCATGAAAACTGTGGATTAATGCCGTAAATCTCAATATTATTCAGAAAATATGCTTGAATGAATACTATTACTCCAAGAATTCCGTATGCTTTCATAATTTCACTACTTGCACATAGCTTAAACGATCTAGATCAATAGGACTTGCGAAATGAATTTGCTGAAATATCTTCTCTGGAGATTTAAGCCTACCGACTACTCTCCCAACTGGCAGATTAGCTGGAACCAAGTTGCTACCAGCAGTTGTAACGATCTGATTTCGTTTTAACACAGAGTCTGGTAGTACCCTATCAATGATTGCTCCATTAATTGATCCTTTCAGTATCCCCCGATTACTACCAAAGCTAACCTCTAGACGAAATTTCTGATCGTCAAGTAGTGTAACCACAGATTCTTTTAAACTCGTAGAAGCCACCGTCCCTACAACCACACCATCAGCTAAAACCACCTGATCTTTGCTGATTCCACTTGACGACCCTTTATTAATACGCACTCTATTTGATGCCGTATGGGGGGCATGGCTTACGACTTTGGCAATTATTGTCGACTCTAATCGTGAATCAACTTCCATTAGCCTTCTCAATTCCGTATTTTCTTTTTCAAGTTTCAACAACTTAGATGATTCGACTAGTTCTTTAGTGTCACCACGAGATCTATTTGTATTGACTATAGAGCTAGCGGTAGATCCCATCATCATCCGCACCCTATATTCAATGGGGTCCAGTGTACCTAGGCCGACAAAGACTAGAAATGCTACACTATACAAAAGATAGCGCACTCGATTCTTCATGCTTGATAACCGGTTTTTACTAATATTTCCCGCAAAGATTCGACATCGTCTAGAACCATTCCACAGCCTTCTACTACAGCCGATAATGCATTTTTAGGTACTTTAACCCTTAGGTTTGTTTCTTGCTCAATTAACTTATCCAAGCCTTTTAGTTGAGAGCCTCCTCCGACCAGCATAACTCCATCTTCACTAATATCAGCTGCAAGTTCGGGTGGAGATTCTTCTAACGTGGCTTTAATCGCTTCAATGATTGGTCGGACCTGCTTACTTAAAGTCGATCGTAGATGATCATTACTTAGTTTTATTTCTTCAGGCAGTCCAGAAATTAAGTTTCTACCACGAACTGTCATTTTCTTTGTTTTACTGCTTGGGAAAACTCGTCCGATGGTTAATTTTATGGTTTCTGCTGTAGCTTCGCCTATGTAGAGATTATGCTCGTCTCGAGCAAATTGCATGATACTTTCTGTTATTTCGTCACCAGCAATCCTTAGGCTTTTTGAAACAACTATCCCACCGAGTGAGAGTACGGCTACTTCCGTTGTGCCACCACCGATATCAATTAGCATACTTCCCCTTGCGTCCTTAACTGGTAAATGAGTCCCCAGTGCCGCAGCCATCGGTTCTTCGATCAAAAATACCTTTCGGGCACCAGCACTTTTGGCTGCTTGCTCAACTGCCCGTTTCTCGACTTCGGTTACACCGCTTGGGAGCCCGATTACAACTCTAGGATGAGCCCACAGCACACGATGTTCCTGATGTGCTTTATCGATAAAATACCGTAGCATATGCTCAGTTATTTCATAATTACTAACAACCCCATCAACTAGGGGCCTGGCTGCCTGAATCCCTTTTGGAGTACGCCCTATCATCGCTTTAGCTTTAGTCCCTATCGCAACAACTTGTTTCGATTTTCGATTAATAGCTACGACAGACGGTTCATTGATAATTATCCCCACACCCTTGATATAGACCAAAGTATTCGCCGTTCCTAGGTCGATACCAATATCGTGGGAGAGTCTCCTTTTAATTTCTTTGATACCCATACTAATAGTCTACGGTGTAGGCTACGATGAACCAAACTTAAGCTTTTATCAGAATTTTTTTAAACGCGTAACCGGCTTTTTCGTATCCCAAAGATTCGTAAAATGCATGAGCATCTGTACGATCGCGATCCGATTCAAGACTAATCATGTAGTAGTTTTTTTGCTTTGCTAACTTTTCCATTTTTTTAAAGAATTCCTTCGCAACACCTTTTCGACGGTGCGGCGGGTTTACATACAGTTCTTCTACTTCCAATATTGGATGTGGTTTACGAACAACCGATCGGACACTAAAGGCAATAAAGCCGATGATTTCTTTTTCATATTCCGCAACCCATAAGTGTGATGACGGGTCATGAATTACTTCATTAAAACTATCATCACTTGCATTTTTAAATCTATTTTCTTTAACAAATAAGTTGTAAAGTTCCATCACTGGTTCATAGTCAGCGATGGTGGCATCGCGAATGTTCATATTATTTTGAAAATTCTGCTAATATTTGGTCTGTTGTAAGGTTCATAACTTCACCACTACCCCGAGTTGTTAGTTCGTGTTCGCCTGATTCACAGGTTCGCTTACTGACTACTAAACGATAAGGAACTCCTATCAGATCAGCATCTGCCATTTTTACCCCGACTCTTTCATCGCGGTCGTCAAACAAGACTTCAATTCCTTTTTCTTTAAGCATCTCATAGATTAAATTCGCTTCTCGAATTACTGGCTCATCTGTTCCGATTGTCACTATATGAAGATTAGCAGGAGCAATTGCAGTTGGCCAGACAAGGCCTTTATCATCTGAAAATAGCTCTGCAATCACACCCATTAATCGGGTAATTCCAATTCCATATGAACCTAGGACAACAGGCTTATCCCGCCCATCTTCATCGGTATAATAGAGACCGAGTTGTTCACTTTTAATTGTTCCAAAACTAAAAGTATTACCGACTTCAGCAGTTTTAATGATTTCGTATGTTTTATCTGTAGCTGGATGTTTATCACCTGGTTTTGCTTCTTTAATATCAAAAAATTTCGGAGGTTCATTAATGTCTCTTCCAAAATTAACATTTATTGAATGAAAATTTGTT
This sequence comes from uncultured Candidatus Saccharibacteria bacterium, assembly GCA_964519575.1. Taxonomy (GTDB): domain Bacteria; phylum Patescibacteriota; class Saccharimonadia; order Saccharimonadales; family JAGPDM01; genus CAZFKV01. Next base: position 6,397 of record CAZFKV010000001.1, read on the forward strand.
TTGTTTGATCCCATTTCAAAGTTCGTTCGTCCTTGCATGGAATCATCCATTACAATCTGTACTGAATCCGGTAAGTTGAGTAATCCTGCATAGCCTACTTCAGCACCTGTTATTTGTTTAACTGTATCTGCAGATGCAAGTTTGAGATTATTATCTCCAATTTCAGCTTCTAGTTTATTAACGTTTATGTTGTAGCCTCCTCGTACGGCTGCAGCAATAACCTTACCCTGGCTGTTTTCAAACAACATAGTTTTTGTGGTTTGTTCGACCGGAATCTTTAAGAATTTTGCTAGTTCATCAACGCCGATTATGCCTTTGCCTTCAATTTCTTCTATCGGAGCAGGCTCTTGGTTTCCCTTAATTTCTGGTGCTTTTGATGGCGCAACTTCCCTATTAAAGAAAAGATTTTCGTCACGCACTGCAAAAACAAGATCTTCCCCTGCTTCACACTCGGTTTGAAATTCATGACTAAATTGCGTAAAGGCTCCGCCAGAAGCAAGAGTAATGTGGGTCTTGTCTCCAATTCCTATTCGTTTGTAAATACGTACATAGGCATCAGTAAGCTCTTGATAGATTTTGTCATGTTCATCATCTGTTCTGACATATGAATATAAATCTTTCATAACAAACTCTCGTCCACGCATAATTCCACTCTTGGCCCTAAGTTCATTTCTAAGCTTTGTTTGGAACTGATAAACCAATACTGGAAGGTCCCGATAACTAGATATGTGGTTCTTCATCATATCAGTTATAGGCTCCTCGTGAGACCAAGCTAGTCCTATGTCATTGCCATTTTTAAGTTTCGACTTAAACCAAATATCAACCTTTTCATCATCCCAGCGATCAGTCTGTTTCCACAGTTCAGGTCGCTGTAGACTAGTCATGATAAGCTCTTGCCCATGAACGGCATTCATCTCTTCCCTAACTATTGATTTAATATTTTCTATAACACGGAGACCAAGCGGTAAGTAAGCGTAGACACCGGCCATTTCTTTATGTATGAAACCGGCTTGAATAAGCAGACGAGCATTTTTTGAAGCCTCGCCCCTAGGTTCGTCTCGTGAAGTTTTGCTCATTAAATTAGATAGTTTCATTGGTTTTCCTGATTAAAAACTACTTAAATCCTATCATAGCCCACTGAGATTGGTGAAAAATATGAGGTAAAATGCAATGCCGTTTTTTAGAGAATGCAGAGCAATTGATACCCAAATTGAAGATGTTTTTTCATACAGATAGCACAGGAACAGACCTAACGAAAAAGTGTCTAGAGCAACATTAAGCTGCCCATGAACTATCCCAAATATCAGACTGGAAACAAAAGTGGCTCCAATAAACCCAAAACTCTTTCTTAACCCTTTGAAGATAAATCCTCTAAAGATCAGCTCTTCGGCTATTGGTGCAACTACGATTAGTGCAACACCAGAAATAGCCAGATCAATTAAATTTTTTGAATTCTTGAATGGCAAGTTCTGTACTTGATTCATATCAAAAGAGGGAAATATGAAGCTTGCAAGAGCAGTAAGTGAAATAGTTAAAATCAAATAACCCATCCCGGCAGGTATCAGGTACAGAATAGTCTTAGCCTTTAGGGGTAAAATCAATCCAAGACTGCTTAAACTGTATTTTTTGGCGAGCAGAAAAAGATATACTACAGCCAGAAAAGATGCGTCAGCGATAACCAATAAAATGAGATTAAATGCTATATTTTTCGCTATATCTTGACCAAAAATCGCAAAACCTGCAAGAACGGTTGGGATTGTTATGAGCACGGAAAATGCATAACCTAGAAATCCAACTAAAATGGTGTTTAACCATCCCCAGGAATAATCTGATTTAATACCGAGATTTGAACTGTTATTTATTGTCATAATATTCTGGTGATATCTAGGTAGGTAACCAGTATTGCCAAGAGCATTAGGGCTGCAAAACCAGTGCCATGAATAGTATTTTCTGTTTTTTCAGTTAGTGGCTTTTTCAACCATTGGAAAATCGCTGTTACGGCTAATCGGCCACCGTCTAATGCTGGTAAAGGTAGGGCATTGAAAACAGCTAAGGCAATTGATATTGTCCCCATCAAAAATACAATCAGGCTAAGTGACTCAATTTTAGTCAATATATAGACAATTAAAACGGGACCACCTAGTTCGGCACTAGCGTTTGCTGTATTACCTGTAAAAGGAGAGATAACCAATGATCCTAGTCGAGTTAACGTCTCAAGAAACAATTGACCCGAAAATACCAATCCAACTATTGGAGCCGACCAAGTGTATTGATGTTGTATATTGTCTTGAGTTGCCACTCCCAAATAACCACTATTATTCTTGTTGTCTTTATTGAGTTCCACCGCAACCGATTTTAATTGATTGCTTCGATCGAAGTATTTAATCTCGACCAACTTACCAGCATTTTTTTCTGTCACTACCGAAACTTGATCTGATTTGTTTATCTTCACACCGTTAATAGAAATGATTTTATCTTCCGCTTTAAGACCGGCCTTATCCGCGGGGGTGTTATTGCCAACATAGCTAATAAGCACGTCGTCTTGTAGGATTTTAGTGTCACTCTCAATATGAAATTGATTGTTAATAACTATCGGCATACGTACAAAACCAACAAAACTAAACAGTAAAATCGCCATAACAAAATTAGCTACCACACCCGCAAGAATTATCTTCGTTTTAACCCATAGGCTAGTCGCTCCGAATGATCCAGTTCGCTTATCAGAACTACTCTCCCCTTTTAGACGGACGAAGCCACCCAACGGTAAGAGGTTTATAGTATAGAAAGCTCTGAAAATACCCTTACCCAAAATTTTTCCGGCAATTCTTGGTGGAAAACCAATACCGAACTCTTCTACCTCAACATTATTTCTTCTGGCCACTAGAAAATGCCCATATTCGTGAGCTACTACCAACATAAGAAACAGAAAGATTCCAAGTGCTATTAACATAATTAATTTAAAGTATAGAGATTAACTGTAATTAAGTAAACGAAGTTTGACCCTACTAAATTTTGAGTACTTCGGTTTCTTTAGTCTTGCTCAAATTATCAATTTTTAGGTTGAATTGTTCTATTTTTTTATTCAAATCTGATTCAGCATATTTTACGTCTTCTTTACTGACGTTTCCTTGTTTTTCAAGGTTTTTAATTCCATTTAGAATTTCGTGTCGAATATTTCTTAAGCTAATTCGCGCTTCTTCAGCTTTTTCACCAATGTGTTTAACTATTTCTCTACGACGTTCTTCAGTCAAAGGTGGAATCGGTACCCTAATCACCTTGCCGTCATCAGCAGGGTTAAGTCCAAGTGACTGGTCTTCGCGAATTGCAGCCGTGATTACAGCTAAATTATTCGGATCGAAAGGAGTTATTTGTAACATTTGAGAATCGACTGCGTTTACTGTAGCAGCGTGTAGAAGTGGGGTCTTTTGACCATATATTTCTACATTTATACCTTCCAGTATGCCGGCATTTGCTCGACCGGTTCTGATTTTTTTTAATTCATCAATATAATGATCCAACGCTTTTTGCATGCGCTGTGAAGCTTTTTCAGTATTATCCATTTCTTACCTCCATAAAGACAATCCCATTGTATCAAACTGTTTAGTCTACGAACCTAATTCGATACGACTAAATTGCCGTAAGACGATATTTTCACCGAGTTTTGCGATAGCTTCTTTAATTAAAACATCAATGCTAATGTCTGGATTCTTTATAAAAGCTTGTTCCATTAGCACAACTTCATTGTGCCATTTTTTGATCTTGCCTTCGGAAATTTTTTCAATCATATCTGATGATTTACCTTGTTCTTTCAGTTCTGCATAGATAAGTCTCATTTCTTTGTCTTTGTCTGGAGATGGAATATCATCAACGGTTAAGTATTTGGGATCACTGGCGGCAATGTGTAAAGCAAGATCATTAGCTAATTGCATAAAATCTTCTGTTCTAGCTACAAAATCGGTCTCACAGTCCAATTCAACTAAAACACCGATTTTGCCACTGTGTACATACGAATGAATTACTCCGACCGTAGCTTCACGATCGGACTTCTTGTCGGCTTTTGCCAGACCTTTGATGCGCATGGCTTCAAGAGCCTTATCAAAGTCACCTTTTGACTCTTCTAGCGCCTGCTTTGCAGTCGTCAGACCGACACCTGTCATATTCTTAAGTTTTTTAATTTGTGAAATATCAATAGCCATCTAACTATTTTCCTTCTTACTGTCTTTGTTATCTTCATCGTCACCAGTAGCTTTCATTTTAGAAGAACCACTTGCGAGTGAGTTGCCAATTTTTTCTAGGATAAACTCAATGGTTTTTATAGCATCGTCATTTGCGGGAATTGGAAAATCAATATTTGACGGATTTACATTAGTATCAACGATAGCAATGATTGGAATACCTAACTTGCGGGCTTCATTAATAGCAGTCTCTTCGCGATTTACATCAACAACAAAGACCAATCCTGGATATCCCTTCATCTCTTTTACGCCACCAAAAACATGGTTTAAGTGATCAATTTCTTCCTGAAATCGCTGAACTTCGAGTTTGTTGTATTTTGCTTCAAGTTCACCATTAAGCATTTGTTCTTCGAGTTTCTTGAGTTTTTTAATTCGACCAGACATGGTGTTCCAGTTGGTCATCATTCCGCCAAGCCATCTTTCGACAACATATGGTTGGTTGTGTTCTTTGGCGATCTTTCTGATTGGATCTTGAGCCTGTCGTTTTGTTCCTACTAGAAGTACTTGTTTGCCACTGGAGGCAGCTTTTTCAACAACTTCAAGAGCTTTATCTAACATTTTCGCAGTTTGTATTAAGTCTATAACGTGGACATCCCCGCGCACACCATGAATATAGGGTGCCATTTTAGGATGCCATCTGCTAGTTTTGTGTCCGAAATGTGCTCCGGCTTTTAATAAATCCTTTGGATCAACTGATGCCATATCGATATCCTTTCATCTTCGTAGGTACGATGAATATCAGGAGTCGATATTCAAGGATCTAACTGCACCTACTGCTTTAATTAATTACTAACTATTACTCAGTTAGGTCATGTTATCATGCACAAGACCTTGACGCAAGGAGTTAAACACTGGTAAAGTAGGTCATCGTTATGAAGAAAGATATCCATCACAAAGATTATCGTCCTGTTGTGTTCAAAGACACAACCAATGATTTTGCGTTTTTAACGCGGTCTACGGCTGCAACCGAACAGACAATCAAATGGGAAGATGGAAATGAATACCCCCTAATTGAGATGTATATTAGCAGTGCCTCACATCCTTTCTACACTGGTAAAGAGAAGCTTGTTGATATTGAAGGTCGTGTCGACAGATTTAAAGCAAAAGCTGCCAAGGCTGACAGCCTCCGATCAAAAGCTGCCGCCAAAGCAGCCAAACAAGTTCAGCGACGCAATAAATCATCTTCATCTGAGGAATCAATGAAACTTACCGACACTAAAACGACAGCAACTGAAGCCTCAGACAACGACAAATAGCTAAGTAGAGATTATGTTAAACCTGATATTATGAGGACGGTTAGCTATGGATAATGTTTTAAACAATGAACAATCACTACGCAATGAACTAAATGCTATTGCGAAGGTTTTAAGTGACCCAAATGCATATGCTCTGCCCGATTATGCAACTACAGCTCGTCGAAATATTGAATTAGAAAAAATCATAAATCTTTTTGATTTGTACCATAAAGTTTCAGATCAGATTGACAGCAATCGCTCAGTGTTAAATGACCCTGAACTTGGTCTCTTGGCTAAAGAAGAGCTAACTGATTTAGAAGGAAAACTGTTAAAACTTGATAAAGAATTAAAATCATTATTAATCCCAACTGATCCAAATGACAATAAAGACGTAGTGGTAGAAATACGCGCTGGTGCTGGGGGTGATGAAGCATCACTATTCGCTGGCGAATTATATCGTATGTATGTTCGCTTTGCAGATACTCAAAACTGGAAGGTTAATTTAATTAGCGAAAGTCCTTCCGAAGTAGGTGGATTTAAAGAAATAATTTTTGAAGTATCCGGCACACAAGTTTATAGCACTCTGAAGTACGAATCGGGCGTCCATAGAGTGCAACGTATCCCAGCTACCGAATCGCAAGGACGCGTTCATACCTCTACCGTTACAGTGGCAGTTATGCCAAAGGCTGAAGAAACAGAGATGAAGATTGATGCCAATGATCTACGTATAGATGTTTTCCGCAGTGGTGGTCATGGCGGACAAAGTGTTAATACGACAGATTCAGCAGTGCGCATAACTCATATCCCAAGCGGAATTGTTGTGACCTGTCAGGACGAGAAAAGTCAGATTAAAAACAAAGAAAAAGCCATGGGTGTTCTGCGGGCGAGGTTGCTGGCAAAAAAATTAGAAGCTGAAGCATCTGCCGCTGCTACTGTCCGACGAAGTCTAATAGGGTCAGGCGATCGAAGTGAAAAAATTCGTACCTACAACTTCCCTCAAGACCGGATAACTGATCACAGAATAGCCTATTCAAGAAGCAATATTCCAGGTGCCTTGAACGGTGAATTTAGTGACATAACTGAGGCTCTACATGAATTTGAACAAACCGAATTATCAAGGCAATAATCTTCTGACAATTCAGAAATATCTTGATGAGACCAAGGATAAATTTGAAAATAGTGGCATAAAATCAGCAAGACTAGACAGCTTATTATTACTTGAGCATGTCTATAGCAGGCCTCGCAGCTGGCTTCTAGCACATCAAGACCAACAAATATCGGCAGCAAACGCTAAACAGCTACATGATTTAGTTAACAGGCGTTTGTTGCGAGAACCAGTGGCATACATAGTCGGACACTGTGAATTCTTTGGACTCGAACTTATTGTTTCAAGCAGTACACTAATTCCAAGACCGGAAACAGAAGATCTTGTTGCGGTGGTTATTGATGAATCTCCTCCTAATGCAAATCTGTTAGAAGTCGGCACTGGAAGTGGCGCTATCGCGTTGGCAGTTCGGACAAATCGACCCGATATACAAATAGTTGCAACTGACTCCAGCGCAGAAGCTATAAAGATAGCAAGAACTAATGCAGTTAAACATAGCATAGATGATATTGAGTTTAGAATATCTAATCTCATGGATGATATTGACGGTTTGTATGACGTTATTGTCGCTAACCTACCTTATCTTGATGAAAGCTCTTACAGTCATCACTACGAGATATCTTTCGAACCCAAAACAGCCCTTTACAGTACTGACGCTGGACTCAGCCATTACAAAAGGCTAATGGAACAGATTTCAGCTAAAAACCAGTTAGTCGATGGAGGAATTGCGATAATTGAATTAGAGCCAAGTCAGAGAGATAGCTTAATTCGGTTTGCAGTTGAGCATGGATTTACAGAGATTAAAAATACTAGCTTTAATAAATTTACTCTTTTACTTAAATATAACAAATAGAAATATCTTTACTTAAATTAGAATGGAGCTTCTTCAAGAATTGCCGTTAATCGAAGCTTTTGACCATCACGATTTATACTGATAGTTATTTCGTCGCCGACTTTATTTTCATTTATTAGGGTGGTAAGAGTGTAATTTTTGGAAATATCCTTTTTACCAATACTAGTAATTATGTCACCCGAACGTATTTTAGCTTTATCGGCAGGACTCCCCGGGAGAACAGCATCACCATCGTTTGCAATAACCAGCACACCCTTATCTTCTTTCAGGTCAAACTCTCTAATAAGTTCTTTGGTAACTGTAACGAATCTTACCCCTAGATAGGGCCTGATAATTCTACCATTATCAATAACGCTCGCGAAAAGTGGCTTTATATCATTAATGGGAATTGAAAACCCGATGTTCTCTGCCTTATCGGCAATCGCAGTATTTATACCTATTACCTGTCCTTGGATGTTAACGAGAGGACCACCTGAGTTCCCGGGGTTTATGGATGCGTCAGTTTGCAATAAGTTGCTTAGACTTTCTGAACCTTCATTGCTAGTTGCAACAATTGGTCGTCCAGTACCAGAAATTATTCCTGATGTTACAGAGTTACTGAATTGACCCAAGGCATTTCCAATGGCAACTACCCGCTCGCCCACTCTGACCCTGTTGGAATCACCTAATGATGCTGGTTTGAATCTATCGGAGCTGTTTATTTTAAGAAAAGCGACATCGTTGATCTCGTCGCGATCAATTACTGTAACATCATCATATGACTTACCATCTGATGAGACGATATTTATCTTGCTGCCCGTAGTTGGTATTACGTGCCGATTTGTAACGACAATGCCTTCTTTAGTGAGTACCAGACCTGTCCCCGCACTCTGCTGAATCGCAGTATCTGATAGTAGACTCTGGAAGATACTAGGTGATTCTACTTTAATACTTACTACTGATGGACTAATTTCATCGGCAATATCAGCAATAACCTGCCCTTCCTGAATAATTGTTTCTGTTACTTGATTTTGTTGAGTTATGAACGGATTATTCAAATTCGGAATCGTCATCGCGACCAGCGCACCAACAAACCCACTAGCAAATCCAAAAAATAAGGTCGATGCTAATAATTTAGAATGATGATTATTATCTGTTATGGAAGCTTTTTGGGGTTCTTGATTATTTTTGTCCAACTCTACCACCTCATTTATTATTGCTACACCTGACCTGTCCAGCTTGTAAACTGGATTATCAGGCTAACTATCGCGATCAGAAATACGCCTTGCTGTACGATAAATCTATTTGTAATTAGTCCTTTTTGTGATCTTTCAAAGACAGCTCCTCCTATGTAACTTAGGATGGAGACAAGAAGAGCTATTAGGGGAATCGCAAATATGTTCTGGGGCAACGTATAGATAACATTCCAAACCCAAAAAACCCAAGCCAGTTGAACAACGGCAAATCCCCAGAGCGAAATTACCACTTGTCTTGCTTCATAATCAGGGTAAATACTTAGGAAGTGCCTAGCTGCCGATCGTCCAACCAGCCAAGCTAATAGAATAACGACCCATCCAAAATTTGTAGGAATTGCTTGGTCTAAGAGCAGGTATAGACTGGCCAATCCTAAAAATTGAGCGATGATTGCCTGGATTATAACAATTGTTGCGCCAGATCTTGGCTTAATAACAAGAAGCCAAATCGCATACATGAAAACCAAAATTGGATTGATAATTTGAGTATTGGCTACTGGTGCACTACTCATAAGTGCCACCGTACTTAAACCAACAATTATGTCACATGCGTTACTCCTTAAGTTGGGTAACCAAAAATGAGGTCCAACAGCAACTATTCGCCACTTACTAATCAAAACCGTTGCGTAGGCAATCAGGGCTAGATCCCGTCCAACTAAAAAATAAACCACGATGGGTACCGCAAGATTCTGGAGAATATAAACAGTGTTGGCAATTTGTCGTTTCATCGTGTTTTGTAATCCGTCCCTATTATAACAACGTAATCAGTTTTTACCGTCACCGTACTAGGAAACTTATCTTTGGATAGATTTGCGTTCAATCGTTTTTTAAGAAGCGCGCTTGTAAAAGGTGTCTTCTTTTCTGATAATTTATAAATCTTAGTTTTCGGCTGATTCTTATCAACATAATCACCAACCGTTTCAATTTTGTATCCATACGAAGTAAGATTAGCGGCTGCCGACGTTGCTAAACCAGTAGTTAAGGTCCCGTTCAGAACTGTAATAGTTGCATTCTCTTTGGCAAGAAAGCCATCTCTAAATAATTCACCTCTCAAAAAATTTTGTATCTGTGAAAAATTTCCTACCCCAGCTATTGGAACCAAGACGGATGCACCACCGACGTTTTTACCAGTCAGATAATTACCTTCATCCGTACTTAACACAAAATTCTTGGGTTTAATCTTTTTATCCTGAAGTCTTTCAGCAATAGTGATTAACTTCATCATCACAGTTAAGTTCATATCAGTTCTTGAATGGTCGCCGGCTGCGTCAAGTAGCTTTGACACTTTCGAAGGGCTTGATACAGTGCCGGTACTTAGCGCTTTATCCTTTAGCGCCTCCATTACCAACTGCTGACGATCACCGCGACCAAAGTCATCACCACAGGTTCCCTTTCGACATCTAACGACTTTTAAAGCCGTCTTACCATCAAGGTGATGCTTGCCTGCCTTTAACTGAAATACCTCTACACCCTTCATGTTTCGAGTTGGGTATTGAGAATCATACAAGTTTTCTTTAATAGTTACGTCAACTCCGCCTACGGCATCGATGGCTTGTTCAAAACCGGTGAAATCAACTCGAGCATAGTAGTGAATAGGAATACCCAAGTTTTTTTCAATTGTCTTTTCGACTAGCTGGGGTCCACCACCTCCATCCTGCTCTCCGAACGCATGAGCAGCATTAATTCGCGTCGAATAAAATCCAGGTATTGGAACATAAAAATCTCGGGGTATACCTAAGATCGACACTTTATCGTTGAATGGATCTATACTCAAAACATGATTAACGTCGCTTAAGTTACCAGCTTGATGGCCTTCACCGCCGACACCGATAAGTAATATATTTACACGCCCATCTCCTTCTGTCTTGAGCTGGTTTGGTGTGATACTTTTTTCTAAGGCAAGTGCGTCAGGTTTGCCGCTTCGTTCTATGACAGCAAATGTAGTAGAAAACAGGCGAAATGAAGCGTACCCAATAACGACAACAACGAGTAGTCCCACTAGTTTGAGTGTTTTTCCAAGTCTATGCTTTCTGGATCCAAAACTTTCATGTTCAAGGTTGGTGCGTTTTCTAAATAATCGTCTACCTGAGTCATTATCTTCAATATCCAAGTCAATAAGAACTCCACCGTTTGATTTCTCACGATTGGTTATTCCTTCTTGCTCTTCATCTGTATTGTGGCGTTTTTTTGCAAACATAGACCACGATAGTATACCAAAAATACCCTAGCTTATGTGAGCAGTTTTGATATAGGTTATAATGCCCTAATGGAATCAGAGAAAACAAAACAACTAGAGCCTAAATTAAAAGAACCTACACAGAGAAAATCTGTCATTAAAAAAGTGCTGTCAGCGTTCGAATTCGTAATTACTGTTGCTATCATGGTTTCGGTTATATTAATGTTCGGTCTACAGTCATATAGAGTAGAGGGCCAGAGCATGGTCCCAACGTTGCAACAGGATGACCGTTTAATTGTTTCTAAACTCGGGAAGACTTGGTCTCGGATTAATAGTAAAAACTATATTCCAGATCGTGGCGAAATAATTGTTTTTAACAGTCCCCGTGAAAATAATATCCGAATCATTAAACGAGTTATTGGCCTTCCTGGCGAAAGAGTCGTTATAGAAAACGGCAAATATGTCGTTTACAACAAGGAGAATCCACAAGGATTCGAGCCTGATAAGCTTTACGACAAAGAACATAGATTCAAATTTACTACCGGATCCACCGATACTAAAGTACCCAAAGGTGAGGTATTTGTAGGGGGTGACAATCGTACTTTCGGAGGTTCGCAAGACTCAAGAAACGACTTAGGCACAATCCCGGCGGAGAATATTATCGGTAAATTGATTATTAGGGTTTTGCCATTTACTGAAGCTCAAACTTTTTAATTATTCACTGATCAAAAAGTCACTTATTCGATTAAACTCATCATCATTTTTAAATTCGATAATTAAGTGATTAGTTTTAGCCATATGTTTTATGTGAACTTTTGTTCGAAATTTCTTTGCTATTTTCTCGGTCATATCATTAGTTGCTAGTACTCTCTTAATTGCTTGCTCGGTCGTTGCGTTCAACTCTTTGAATTTTTTAACGAAGTTCTCGGCTTGCCTGACGGACCATCGATATTTAACAATATATTCTAACAATTGTGCTTGTTTCTCCGGCTGTCCATCTAATGCCATGATTTGACGAGCATGTCCTTCGCTGATTGTTCCCTCTGCTAAAGCATTCTTAGCTGCTTCAGGTAGCCCAAGTAACCGTACGATGTTATGAACACTTGAAGGGCTTCGACCAACACGTTTGCCAACCTGTTTGTTATCTAGGCCGAACTGATTACCAAGCTTATATAATGCTGTCGCAACCTCGAGAATATTCAGATCTTCTCGTTGTAAATTCTCGATTAAGGCAAGCTCCATCTGGGTTTGCTCTTCGGCTGTTCGTATCAAAGCAGGTATTGTTTCTAGTCCGAGTTTATTAAAAGCTCGCAATCGTCTTTCCCCTGCAATCAAACGATATTTATCTTTGTGTCTTATGATAATTATTGGCTGAAGAAGACCATGTTCTTCAATTGATAATGCTAAAGCCTCAAGGGCTTCATCTTTGAAATCCTTACGGGGTTGATGTGGGTTCGGTTCAATATCGCGAACCAAAATAGATTCAACTATCTTACCGTCTAGTGATGCGGTTGAGTCATACTTTTCATCAATAATAAGTGTTGGAATAAGACTTTCCAATCCTTTACCTAATCCACGGTGTTTATTACTAGTCATTTTTATTACTCCTTTTGTTTTTTACCCGATTATGCACTTCTTTGGCAAGTTTTTTATAACTTCTAGCCCCTTTACTGAAACGATCATGAACATGTATTGGTGTGCCGTAGCTTGGAGCTTCGGCTAATCTAATGTTACGGGGAATAATTGCATCAAATACTTTGTTGGGGAAATGCTTTATCACTTCTTCGTGAACTTGAGTTGACAGTGTCATTCTCGAGCTGTGCATCGTTAACAAGACCCCTAGAAGGTTGAGGCTAGGGTTCAGGGCTTGCTTGACTCTTTTCATTGTCTCCAGTAAATGACTCAAGCCTTCCAGCGCATAATACTCAGCCTGAACAGGAATTAGCACGTGGTTCGCTGCGGTTAATGCATTTATGGTAAGCAAGCCTAGGCTCGGTGGGCAATCAATAATTACGTAGTCGAAAGCATAGTGTTCCAACAATTGCTTTAATCTAAATTCACGTAATTGTTCACTAACCAGTTCAATTTCTGCTGTGGCAAGCTCCGGACTCGAAGGTATCAAACTAACACCATGTGCTGTGTCACGAATGACATCTGGCGCCTGTTCATGGTCAAAAAGACCGTTGTAAACAGTACTCGTAATCGAACCTCGATCAGTGCCAAGCCCGCTCGTAGTATTTGCTTGGGGATCTAGGTCAACTATCAATACCTTATTACCCAGCTGTGCGAGATACGCACCTAGGTTAATTGTTGTAGTGGTTTTACCAACACCACCTTTTTGGTTAGCTATGGCAATTACCGATTGAACCATATAAATCTCCAGCGTTTTTGCTTATGCTTTAGCATAGCATAAAATTAGCCTAGAACAGATATGTATTTAGTTTATGGTCGTTATTTCTATGCGTGATAACGATTGTTTATGTCCGTGTATTTTATGGACACGTTTTTTTGCTTTGAAACGGATTGCTGTGACTTTATCAGCACGAACATTCTCTAATATTTTTGCCTTAACGGTTGCGTCTTTGACTTCGGGGGTTCCGACTTTGGTATCTTTGCCATCCGTAACTAGTAAAGGGGTGAATTGAATTGAGTCTTTGTCTGCATCAACCAACTCCACATCAAGCACATCTCCTTCGCTAACGAGATATTGTTTTCCGCCTGTTCTGATTACCGCTCTTTTCATAACTGTGGTAGATACTACCAGACTTCGCCGCCCCTGTAAACCATTGAAATTATTAAGACGAAAAAGCCAACCCTTGTCGGTGCTTACTAATTGACTGCAAAATTCCGACCATAATGAAACTAATTATGATATGTGTCCCTCCATAAGAGATGAAGGGTAACGGAATACCAGTCACAGGTAGAAGACCAATATTCATGCCTATGTTAACTACAGCGTGAAAGGATATTAATCCTGAGATTCCAACTGCTACATACATTGTGAAGGAATCATCTGTGTTCCAAGCAATTAGTATTGAACGACTAATAAGTGCAAATAGACTAACTAGTACTAACAGACTGCCAACAAAACCTAATTTTTCAGCAACAACTGCAAATGCGAAATCTGTATGTTGCTCAGGAAGAAAATTGAGTTGACTTTGACTTCCTCCGCTTAATCCACGACCGAATAGTTGTCCACTACCGATAGCAATTGTAGCTTGCAGTGAATTATATCCAGATCCTTGCGGATCGGCAGTAGGGTCCAGAAAGCTAGCTACTCTTTGTTGTTGGTATGGTTCAAGATTTTCGTAAGCAAAAGGTAGTATCGCCAACCCAATCAAGACAAGAACGACTAAATAATATTTTTTTACAGGTGTCATGCTTATCATTACTAACCATATGACCATAAAGACAAGTGCAGTACCGAGGTCTGGCTGTATTAGCACTAGTCCCGCCGGAAGCAGCGCGTAAAAAATCGATAGGAAAAATATCCAAAGCTTATTGATATTCTTCCCTCGTCTGTTAAACAGCCTAGCTAGTAACAATATTTCGGCTAACTTCATAATTTCTGAGGGTTGGAATTGGAAGAAACCTAGATCTATCCAACGTCGCGAACCTTGCACAGGGTCAAGCAATAAAACTGTACATAAAAGACCTAGTGACAGAACATAAAACCATCCTGAATATCTAGCAATCCTGGATATTTCCGAACGACTGATGAGTGTCATGATAACGACGCCAACGATGACATAAAGAAGCTGGTTCCAGGCACTGAAATCTAACAGCAGACTATCTACTTTTAAGTTAATCGAAAATAGTATCACCAGACCGATAGTTACAAGTGTTAAACTAGGAACAACCATCCCGTAATCAATTGATCTTGGTAGCTTCATTTAAACCTTCTGTAGACTTATAGTCACTTCACCATTGCTTACGTTTTCACTAGTTGTAAATGCATAAGTGGTTTTTGTCAGAGTCTTTGAGAGAGTTTCCTGCATAATTTCATCCTTGTGATTATCGAATGCTCTCTGTAAATCAATATCAGTGGTAGCAAGGCTAAGGTTGATGCGATTCTCAATGTCGAGACCACTTTTTTTGCGTAGACTTTGAATCCGTCTAATAACATCTCGTGCCACGCCTTCATCAATCAGTGCTTGGTCGAGTTCAAGGTCCAAGACTATTGTTGGTCTATTACCTTTTTCAACAATTATCGACTTAACATTAATTTCTTCCTGCATAATATCAATCAGTTGATCATCGAATGTTTGCTTAGAAACAATTTTTGCCGATCTGAGCGGTTGTCTTGTTTTAATCATTGCACTTGCTCTCTGTGATAGTGCGTCTGCAATGAGAATCCTCAAGGTGCTCATTTCATGTATTAGTTCATCATCCACTGCTCCGTTTTCGGGCCAATCAAGAAGATGTACTGAATCGGTGTCATCAAGTTTTTGATATAGTTCCTCAGATAGGAATGGGGTAAAAGGCGCGAGCACGGTACTTAGTCGTACAAGAACATAGTGTAGAGTTCTATATGCGCTATTTTTATCATCATCGTCTTCCGTCTTCCAGAATCGTTTACGGCTTCGACGAACATACCAATTGCTGGCATCTTCGATAAATACAAGAATTGGCCTCATGGCACTAGGGATATCATAGGAATCCATGTTCAGTGCAACTTCCTTTGTAAGCTCGTGGACTCGAGAAACTACCCATCGATCGAGTAGATTAGTAAGATCATTTAGTGGATCATCTAAATTGCCATCCCATTCCCAGTTATCAACCTCAGCATAGAGTGAGAAGAAATCGTACATATTCCAAATCATATTTAGCTTCCTCGATATATCCCCAACATCTTTATCTAGTAAAGAATAGTCTTCGCCGTTAAGTAGTGGCGATGAAAGAAGTAGAAATCTCAGCGAGTCTGCACCGTATGTATCCATGAGCTGATTTGGATCAGTATAATTACCAAAACTTTTACTCATTTTTCGACCGTCATTACCTGCGAGTGTTCCTGTAACGATTACATTATTGAAAGCATGTTTATCAAACAGTCCGACATTAACTGCGTGTAAATAGTAGAACCAAGCTCGTACTTGTCCGACATATTCCGCAACGAAATCACTCGGGAAACTACGATCAAATTTATCTTTATTTTCAAAAGGATAATGAAACTGAGCAAAAGGCATCGATCCACTCTCGAACCAACAATCCATCACCTTATCAATTCTTTTATACAGTAATCCGTCAATCGTAAATGTAATATCATCAACCCATGGTCGGTGATAATCGTCCAATTCAACCCCGCTTAGTTTCTTCAGCTCAGCGTAGCTTCCAATAACCTTTATGTGTTCTTTCCCTGTACCATCGACCGCCTTCCAAACAGGCATTGGAGTCGCCCAGAATCGATCACGACTCAAGTTCCAATCAGGGGCACTTTCAACAGTTTTTTCAAATCGACCATTTTTTATATGTTCTGGGAACCAATTAATGTCCTCGTTATGGGCAAGCATTTGTTTACGTTGTTTCTCAATACGCATGAACCAACTCGGGTGAGCACGATACATAATCTTTGTGCCACAACGATGACAATGCGGATAGCTGTGCGTAATATAATCAATTTTCCAGACAATTCCCTTTGCATGTAGTGTTTTTGCTATGTCTTTATTAACATCCCAGATCTGGTAACCTTTCCAGTCACCGCTGTTGTAGAATCCATTTTCGTCGATCATGCTCACGATAGGCAGATCTTTCTCTTGAGCTAACAGAAAATCTTCCTCGCCATATGCAGGAGCTAAATGCACAATACCACTTCCTTCTTCAGTGGATACATAATCAGCTTCATGCACAAAATGTGCTTTCTCGCCTCTGTTTTCAAACAATGGTTCATAGCGCTTTCCGACAAGTTCACTGCCTTTGAATTCGCGAATTATTTTAAATGATAACAATGCATGCTTTTCGTCAGTCAGGACTGATTCAACTCGATCTTTGACAAGGATAAATCGATCTCCGTTAACTTCAATTTCGTTATAAATTAGGTCTTTATTAACAGCCACAGCTGTATTAGCTGGCAATGTCCAAGGTGTGGTTGTCCATGCCAGTAAACTAGCGTCGTTGTCCACTAGTTTAAACTTTACGAAAACACTTGGATCAGTTACATCTTGATAGGAATTATCCATGGCTATTTCGGCTTTGCTCAAAGGTGTTGCACAACGGATGCAATACGGCAGCACCTTTTCGCCTTCGTAAATCATGTCTTTGTGGTGAAGTTCTTTAAACGCCCACCAAACAGATTCCATATAGTCGCGATCCATCGTTTTATAGGCACCCTTAAAATCGACCCAACGACCAATTCGATCTATGGTGTCTTCCCATTCGCTCCCCGTCTGAACCATGCTTTCACGACAGGTGTTGATATAGGTCTCTAGCCCTACCTTTGCCACATCGCGCTTGTCCTTGATGCCAAGTTTTTTCTCGACAAAGTTCTCAGCAGGCAAACCATGGCAATCCCAGCCCCATACACGCTCAACTCGTTTGCCTTTCATAGTCCAATAGCGAGGAATAGCATCTTTTACAATCGAACTCAGAAGAGTTCCGTGATGAGGTACTCCTGTTATAAACGGTGGACCATCATAAAATACATATGCATTAGTCTTCGGACGCTGCCGTACAGAACGTTCAAAAATCTCATTTTTCTTCCAGTACACTACAAGATTCTTTTCATATTCTATTGGCTTTTTCCGACTGTTCTTTTTGAAGCGTTTTGCCACTTGTTTCTCCTAAAAATTAAAAAACCGAACTCTCTTTTGTCGAGAGTCCGGCCTAATCGCCAGACGGTACCATCTCCACTTTCACTTGATTCTCCGGTAACGACGGATGAACTCGGCAGGTTCTAATTTGCTTCTTGTAAATTACCCTGAGCTTGTCGAATGGGTAGTTGCCTTAAGCAGTTCTTCCTGCTGCGCTGTCCCCGAGAGAACATCGTGGTCGATAGCCACTGCAAACGCATTTCCAGTACTAACTAGTATAAGACGCAAGATTTGTTTACACAAGATGGCTGTCGGTAAGCCGGATTCTGTATGCACGAGCTCAGTATGCATTTGCTTGTTTCAGATTACAGATGAAATAAGCGAAAAATAGTTTCTTCTTTTGAAGCTTAATTGAACATTACGTTAATGAAGAAAAACAATTTTGCAGCCCTTCATCTGTGAGCTGAAGCTGTGAATGCACATTGAGCTCGTGCACGGTAGTCATCTATCTGGGATGCACATTGCTGCACACCTCGTTGCGGTCTAATCATCGACTTCGAGTGAGCACTCGTATGAAATCGATCGCCTTGCAGCGGACAGGGTTTACCTCCTCATGCCGTCACCGACATGAGCTGCGGGCTCTTACCCCGCTCTTTTCACCCTTACCACGTAAACGCGGCGGTATTGTTTCTGTGGCACTTTCCCTACGATTACTCGCGGTTGCCGTTAGCAACTGTCCTGCTCTATGCTGTCCGGACTTTCCTCCCTATCGGGCGACTACCTCGACAGCCATGTGTAAGTATAGGTCGTTTTTACGCTTCTAGCTACAACCAGTAGTGGTTCCGCAGACACCACAGACATAACAACTTCCTGCTCGCATAGTCATTGCGCCACATTCGACACAGAGAGGTGCAGTCGATTCACCCTGTTGTGGCAAGTTACTTTTATGTGTTGACTCTTCAACTGGTTCAATTGCTTCTTTGATCTGATCAGTGATTGGTTTCTCTAATCTTGCATCTGGTTCGGTTGCCAATAAGGTTGTCTGTTGAGCTTTCAAGTCATCGAGATTACTGATGCCTACCTCGATTTGGTCATCGAAACTCAAATAGTCTTTGCCAATTCGTTTGAACACATAGTCAACCAGTGAGCTGGTTGTACGAATCTCGACATCATCGGTCAAACCACTTGGAGCAAAACTCATACTAGTAAACATTCGAACATAAGCTTTGAGAGGTACACCGTACTGCAAACCATGACTAACACTTATCGCAAGACTATCCATTACTCCAGCTAGAGTAGATCCTTGCTTAGCAACCTGCATGAATAGTTCCGCTGGCGTTCCATCCTCAAACTCACCGACCGTGAAGAAGCCTTTAAGACCGGCAACTCTAAATTCGTAGGTTCTACTGTTTCGAACTTTTGGAAGCTGCCGGCGATGTGGACTTTTAACCATAAAGCCAGCCTGTGGGGTGTTTACTGCAGCTGTTGCGTCTTGTTCTTCGGCACCATCTTTCTTTGCCATGGCGAGAGGCTGAGCAACCTTACAGTTGTCTCGATAGATGGCGACGGCTTTAAGCCCCAGTTGCCAGGCTTCTAAGTGAAGCTGTTCAATTTCTTCAACAGTCGCTTCTTCTGGCATATTGACCGTTTTACTAATCGCACCAGATAGAAACGGCTGCACTGCACCCATCATCTTGACATGGCCACGATAATGAATAGCATTATCACCCATCGAGCAAGCAAATACTGCTTCATGATCTTTCTTTAAGTGAGGTGCACCGAGGATTGATTTCTCGGTATCGATATATTTGACGATATCCTGCACTTGGCTCTCGTTGTAGCCAAGCTGTCGCAGTGCTCGAGGCACTGTCTGGTTAACAATAATCATGTTTCCACCGCCTACCAGAGTTTTCAGCTTCGCAAGACCCAGATCTGGCTCAATACCAGTCGTATCACAGTCCATCATAAGTCCAATTGTGCCTGTTGGCGCCAACACACTGGCTTGCGCGTTACGAACTCCATACTGCTGAGCGAGCTCATTAGCGTCATCCCAAGCCTCAGCAGCTGCATCAAGCAAGTCTTCAGCGACAAATGCTGGATTGATGTTATCTACTTCTTCTCGATGCATTTTGAGAACATGAAGCATACCTTCTCGGTCGTTGTTATAACCGGCGTGTGGACCAACTCGACGGGAAAGTTTGGCACTTGTTGCATAGGAATGACCTGTCATCACAGCTGTGATGGCAGCAGCCTGTGCTCGTCCTTCATCAGAATCATATGGTAAACCTTGTGCCATCAGCAGCGCACCAAGATTAGCGTAACCGATACCAAGTTCACGGTAAGCTTTAGCATTCTTAGTAATTTTTTCTGTTGGATACTCCGAATATCCAACCAAAATTTCCTGTGCAGTGAAGACTGTTTCTACTGTGTGCTTAAAGGCAGGTATATCGAAGCTACCATCGTCATTGAGAAACTTTAGCAGGTTCAACGAAGCGAGGTTACAAGCAGAGTTATCAAGATGCATATACTCACTGCAAGGATTACTACCATTTATGCGACCAGCATTTGGTGATGTGTGCCATTTGTTAATCGTGGTATCGAATTGGAGCCCAGGATCAGCGCATTCCCAAGCTGCTTCAGCAATCTGTCGCCAAATGTCTCGAGCTGGCTTTGTTTCAATCACTGAGCCATCGGTAACCGCTGTTAGATTCCACGGCTTATCATCAACAACCGCCTGCATAAATTCATCTGTTACTCGTACAGAGTTATTAGCATTCTGATACTGAATTGAGTGAATATCGCTTCCGTTGAGATCCATATTGAAACCTGCTTCTCGCAAGGCGCGGGCTTTGCGTTCTTCGCGCGCCTTACACCAAATAAACTCTTCTACATCAGGGTGATCGACATTCATGATGACCATTTTCGCAGCACGACGCGTTTTACCGCCGCTCTTAATAGCGCCAGCACTGGCATCCGCACCTCGCATGAAAGAAAGCGGACCTGAAGCATAACCAGCACTTCCACCAAGTCTTTCTTTAGATGAGCGAATGCTACTAACATTAAGTCCTGAACCTGACCCGCCCTTGAAGATTAGGCCTTCTTCGGTGTACCAATTCAAGATCGCTGGCATTGTGTCTTCAACAGCTAGGATGAAGCATGCACTTGCTTGTTGACGTCGGTCTTTGGCGCCGATATTGAACCACACTGGGGAATTAAATGAGGCTCTTTGGGTTGCCAAAATGTATTTCAGTTCTTGATTAAAGATTTCTGACTCGTCTTCACTAACAAAATATCCTTCTTGGGTGCCATGTCGAGTAATGGTATCAACTACCCGATCAATAAGAGTTTTGAGTGATGCCTCGCGATTAGGATCTCCAGGTGTTCCGGAGAAATATTTTTGCGCTACAATATTGGTCGCGTTCTGTGACCAGTCTTTAGGAAATTCAATATTTTTCTGCTCAAATACTACCTTCTTGGTCATTGGATTCTCAATAAGTGAATCCCGGTGA
Source organism: uncultured Candidatus Saccharibacteria bacterium (assembly GCA_964519575.1). Classification (GTDB taxonomy): domain Bacteria; phylum Patescibacteriota; class Saccharimonadia; order Saccharimonadales; family JAGPDM01; genus CAZFKV01. The sequence goes on from CAZFKV010000001.1 coordinate 27,488, forward strand.
TCCCATTCCATCATGTCGTATGGATGAGTACCGGCTTTAGTAAAATAACGGCTCATTCCGAGTGCCGTCGCTAGATCCTGTGGTGACATAGCTCCCCCTTTTATTATTTTTTAGAGTGGTCAATGATAAATCCGTTCTCTAGGCGGATTATCATTAGCGACTACTCTCTCACAACTTTTTGTTTGGTCTTTTTGTCTCTTTATGACCATTAGCATTGTATGCTACAAAAAGATGCGAGACAAGAGTCTTTAATATTAAATATCTAAGATGATTTTCTTAATCGATCGAGTTCTTTTTCAAAACTCTCAACATCGTCAAAACTCCTATATACACTTGCGAAACGTACATATGCAACTTCATCAACAGATGCCAATTCACGAAGTACCAACTCTCCAAGTTCACTTGTCACCACTTCGCTCTCGCCTGCTTGACGCAAGGTTTGCTCAATCCTAGCGACTAATTCCTCTAGCTGCAAACTACTCATTGGTCTTTTTTCAAACGCCCTACTAAGTCCTGCAAGTAGCTTGTTGCGATTGAAAAGCTCTCTCGTGCCGTCCTTTTTAACTACGACAAGATTAGGTAACTCAATTCGCTCATAGGTAGTAAACCTGTGTTTGCAATTGAGGCATTCTCTTCGACGTCTTATTGCTCCGGCATCACCAACATCACGTGATTCGATTACTTTGCTTCGCTCTTCATTACACTTAGAACAATGCATATAATATCTCCATTTAACCTTTAAAGTACGGTAGTGCTGATATGAGTAAATTCTTGATATTAGCCATATTTAGCGTACCTGGTAATGATTATAGCTCTACCTATGGTGTTTTTGTCAACATAATCATTATTGTGGTTTATACAATAGTAGTAAATTAAGGGGCTAAATACACCTGAGTATATTATTTGTTCAATCTTCTTTTTTCTTGCCGTCATTGTCGTCATTGTCGTCATTGTCATCATTGTCATCATCGTCATTTTGTTGACGTCGAACGAAAGCGGGAACATCGTAATCATCATCGTCATCTATCGCCCATACATTTGAGGATGCTATCGGACTTTGCATGTCATCGTCATTCTGGGCAGAACTTGCTCCGCTACCGAGTGACATATCTACGTTACTTATATCAGAATTATTAATGTCGTTGATGGAATCATCACCGTGATCGGGTTTATTAAAATAAGCCAAACCATTATTCCCTTGTCGGTTAGTTTCAGCGAAATATGCCGCATCAAATCCCGTAGCAATCACTGTGATTTTAATTTGATCAGACATCTCAGGATCAAGCGTTGCACCGAAGATTATATTTGCTTCGGAATCAACTGCCGCCGTAATTGCTTCGGCAGCTTCATTGATTTCATGCATAGACATATCAGGACCGCCAGTAACATTGAACAGAACGCCCCTTGCCCCATCAATTGATACTTCAAGCAAAGGTGAAGCAATGGCTTGTTGGGCCGCTTCGAGAGCTCTATTTTCACCGCTAGCATGCCCAATTCCCATAAGAGCAGAGCCTGCATTTTGCATCACAGCTTTAACGTCTGCAAAGTCTAAATTGATAAGACCGTGAGTCGTAATTAGATCGGAAATTCCTTGAACACCTTGTCGCAATACATCGTCTACCACCGTGAATGCTTCCATTAGTGGTGTTCTTCTATCAATTGTTTGGAGAAGTTTATCGTTTGGAATTGTAATAAGCGTGTCTACACTTTTTCGTAAATTCTGGATTGCGACTTCAGCGTTTCGGCGTCTTCGCTCTCCTTCAAATGCAAATGGCTTCGTTGCAATACCGACAACCAGTATATCTAGTTCCTTGGCAATTTCTGCTACGACAGGCCCAGCACCGCTACCCGTACCGCCACCTGCTCCAAACGTTACAAATACCATATCAGAGCCCTCAAGAAGCTTCTTAAGCTCGTCACGTGACTCCTCAGCGGCTTTCTTGCCAACTTCAGGGTCCGCTCCTGCACCCAAGCCTCTGGTAGTTTCTTTGCCAATATGAACTTTGGTGTTTGCTTCTGAGTGATGAAGGGCTTGAGCATCGGTGTTTACTGCGACAAAATCAATGCCTTTGACATTGGCACCAATCATTCTGTTAACTGCAGCACCACCGGCACCGCCTACCCCGATGACTCTAATCCGTGCAAATGTTTCAACTACTGGTTTGATTTCAGGCACGTGTTACACCTCCTCACTATATTTGTGTGCAATTATATATTGCTTGTGATGAGACAGCAACATTTGACTAAATCATTTATGAAAAATTCTATGGTTGAACAAAATTTGTAAAGCGTTAGGGTTTAAATCTTTCTACTAAACCACGAACAAAGGAAGTGCCTTTGGAAATTGACCGATCTAAATTCCATTTTGGAGCCGTACCAGATGTCATGTGCATATCTTCGAGCATTAAACCGACTGCAGTGCATAGCTCTGGCGATCCAGCAGCTTCAATAATTCCTGAAAAATCAGTTGGTTTTGAAATCTTTGCGTTTAAGGCTAAGACAGATCGAGCAATTAGCTCAATTCCCTCAAGATTGGCTCCACCACCTACAATCACAACCCCACCTGGTAGCTTGCCAGCTCTGTTAACTTTCTTAAGTTCTGAATTTACCAAATTAAACAATTCTATCAACCTTGCTTCAGCTATATGATCGATATCTTTTTGCTTAAAACTTCTTTCCGTCGAACTGTCTTTTTCTGTAACTAGGTGAGTTGTTGAAGATTTTTTTGAACTTCCTATCTGGGTTTTAGTACGTTTTACATGTTCAGCAGTATCAAGATCGGTTTTTAAACCTATAGCTAGGTCATTAGTGATATGAGCAGAACCTACTGGAATCACTGCCGTATGGAGAATCTCTCCTTCTTCATAAACAGCCAGTCCAGTTGTGCTGCTGCCGATATCAATTACAGCAGTCCCGCTCTCGCGTTGTCTTTTGTCCAATACTACCCCTGAGGCTGCAATCACGTTTACAACAAACTGATTAGCTAAAATTCCCGTTTGATTAAGACATCGTTCAATATTTTTTAAAGCTGGAGTCGATCCGGTAATGATATGTGCATCAACTTCGAGACGAACGCCACTCATGCCGACTGGGTCTTTAATATTATCCTGACCGTCTAGACGATAGCTGCGTGGAAAAACTTGTAATATCTCTCGATTAGGTGGTAGCTGTACTACTGTGGCTGCCTCCTCAACACGATGGACATCTTCAATCGTAATTTCCTTATCAATTCCGCCAACCGCTATCACTCCCTTGGAATTCAAACTTAAGATGTTAACACCTCCTACTCCGACGGTTGCGCTGTCGATTGCATAGCCACTGATACGTTCCGCTTCATCAATCGCAACACTAATAGCATGGACTGTGTCTTCAATATCAACAACTTGACCTTTACGCATCCCGGCGTTTGGTGTTATTCCAACTCCAATAATACTAGGAACCGGCATCGTATCTTCTTTAACACCGATTACACAGGCAACCTTACTATTGCCTATATCAAGACCTACATATGCTTGAGATAAATTTGTTTTACGATTTGCCATACAGGCATCAAGTATACTGCTAACCCTTATTGACTGGCAATGCTGTTAAGATTTCATAGCCATCTTCTAAGACAAGTACAGTATGTTCGGCATGAGCCGCTAGGCTACCATCTTTGGTTTTTACGGTCCAACCATCATGTGAGATTATCACCTCACGACTTCCTAAAGTCGCCATTGGTTCTATAGCAATTGTCATTCCGGCTTTTATTTCAACGCCTGTTCCGCGAGTTCCATAATTAGGAATGTTAGGTTCTTCGTGCAATTCGTGTCCAACTCCATGACCTACCAGTTCTTGAACTATCCCAAACGACTTTGAGTCCAATACATCGGCTATCGCCGCACCAATATCACCGATTGTAGTGCCGTCTTTTACGACATCTATACCTGAATAAAGTGCCTGTTCGGTAGTTTTAACTAAGCCCTGAGGGTCTTCGCCACGACCGACAATAACAGTTTTGGCAGCATCAGTAATCATTCCTTCGTAACTTACCCCGAAATCAAGTCCGACAAGATCGCCACTTTCGAGTTTTCGATCAGATGGTATACCATGGACGATTTCATCATTAACAGATATACATATGACATCAGGAAATCCAAGATAACCATAAAAAGCTGGTTTACCGCCAAGTTTAGTTAGTTCTTTTTTGGCATTTTTAGCTATTTCGAGAGTAGTTATGCCTGTCTCGATTGATTTTTCAGCGATGCCGAGAACAGTCGCTAGCATCCTACCTGATTCTCGCATTTTCTCAATTTCAGAAGCTGTTTTAACTCTTGTAAATGCCATGGCTTATAACTTCAAAGCATCCTTTATTTGCTGAGCCACTTGTTCGACAGTTCCACTACCGTCAATTTCATGTAAGACTTTTCTCTCCTTATAGAAACTTACGACCGGTAATACTTGCTCCATGTAGGTTTTATTGCGTTGTGCGATTGCTTTTGCCGAATCGTCATGACGTCCACGATCAGACATTCTTTGGATCGCAGTTTCCTCATTTAAAGTCAGATGAAGCACATGATCTACTGTACGCTTCAGGTTTACTTGCATTGATTCGAGCCATTCCGCTTGAGAAATACGTCTTGGAAAACCATCAATAATCACTTCTGTTTCTTGCGGTATTTTTGCAATTGCCTCACTAATTAATCTTTTTACCGTATCGTCATCAACCAATTTGCCGCTATGCAATAGCTCTCGAATTTTTGGGTCAGTGGTTTTTCGTAATAATTCACCTGTGGATACCCACGAGAATCCATAGTTTTCTACTAAAATATTTGCTTGAACGCTTTTTCCGGCTCCGACTGGACCAAGCATTACAATCATGATGTTTTACTTAGTTTTTCTTTAGTCAGTCTTGCTATGGTTGCGCCGTCTGCGCGTCCGGCTGTATCTGCTCTTACTTGAGCAATCACCTTGCCCATGTCAGACACTTCGGATACGCCTTGTTGTGCAATAACATCCTCGATTATTGATTCCAGTTCGGTTTGATTTAACTGTTCAGGTAGGTATTTTTCGATAATACCCTTTTCTCTGAGTTCCTTTTGTTCCCGATCATCAGCCCCACCTTGTTTAAACATTTCTGCTGCTTCAAGTCGTTTTTTGACTTCTTTTTGCATTAGATTAATCAAATCCGAATCATCGAGCGAAGCTTTTTTTGCTATTTCCGCGTATTGAATTGATGTCAGTAGTGCACGTAAAACCATCACTTGCTCTTTATCACCAGCAAGCATGGCTGTTTTTAGATCCTTATTGATGTCTTCAAGCATTAACGCTCACCGAGTTTAATGCGGCGTTGCTTTTCGTTTTTACGATCTTTCTTGATAATTGCTTTAATCCGACGTTCTCGCTTACTAATCGGTTTTTCAAAATACTGATTACTACGAGCCTCAGCCATTACTCCGGACTGTTGAACTTTCTTGTTGAAACGTCTTATAAGATTCTCGAGCGATTCCTTAGCGTCTTTTCTGGTTACATTAATCACTGTTTTTCCTCTTAGTAGTACTTGAGATATGCTACTCGAGTACGGAGATATTTGCAAGATTGAAAATCAATTAGGTCTTTTGGAGCGTTGACTCTTCATAACTATAGACTGGAGTTCACGAAATATCGGAAACTGTTTATTAGCGCTATAAACCTTGGTGTTAGTTTGTTTTTCAGAAATTACAAATCCAACTTTTTCTAATCTTTTTAGCTCCCGTTGAATATTTCCAGCATCTTCTTTTATGAGTTTTGCAAGGCCGCGTACATGAGTCTTAAAATCGGGATACTTTGCGTAGACAACGATAATTTTCCGGCGAACTCTTGATGTGATGAAAACGTCTAGCAATTTAGTAAGTACCTTTCATTGTCTATGATACAACACATTCAATTGTAGTCAGCTACAGCGCTAAGTGTCAATCTATTATTCCCACTTATCAATAATGTCGTCGATTTTATTCATGAGTTCGTCGTGATCTGCTATTGTTGGATCCTCGTAATAGTGATCTGTACTAACATAATTTTGTGCTACAGATAAACAATGTAGTTCATCGAACAACACGTGGAGTCTGTCAACTGCCATTTCAGACGCAACTGGAACTGCCGCAATAACCCGATCCACCGCTATGGTCTTAAGGTAAGAAATCGCCGCATCGAACTGTGCTCCAGTTGGAGCCCCATCCGTCGTGACGATAACATTGTGCCCTCTTAGAATATCTGGAGAGGCCTTACCTGCTCGGCTAATTAGCGTGTTCAAATAATGCATTTTTTCAATTCTCTGTTGATCAAAAAATCCATGAAATTCTGTAATAAATTCGTCTAATTGAGCCGTCGGAATCATCTTGTCGTATGTCATATTCCCACTTTGATCAATTGTGCCTACGATCGTTTTTCCATCACCTGGCAAAACAATAGGATCTGTATAAAGCATGGTAATAGAACAGTGGAGTCTTCTCGCTATTTGCTCTCCAATTACAATACCCCCATCGCTAAGTGACATTACAACAGTATTCTCATAGCGATATTTTGCTTCTAACTCTTTTGCAAGCCTAATTCCTGCATCAACACGGTTTTTAAAATACATACTGTCATTTTACTTCAGATAGTAGTCCAACACTATATAATTGAACTTATATGGCAAATTACTACGAGATTGTCCCCTACTCAGCCGGTTTCGCAAACCGAGAGCTAACTTACTCATCAGATTTAAATCTGGATTTGGGATCATGTGTTGAAATTGAACTCCGGAGCAAGCCAGTCATGGGAATTGTTTATGCAAAAGTCGAAAAGCCTCCATTTACTACTAAAGAAGTTATTAGAACCATAGACGAGCCTACGCTTCCTAAGCATTTATTATCCCTTTCAAAGTGGATTTCGGAGTACTATTCAACACCACTATCAATCGTCTTAAAGTCGATTATGCCTAGGGGCGTCGGCACCATAAGGCGTAAAGTATTATCCTCGACATCTAGCAGAGCAAATCAGCGAAGCCAGATTGCTATGAATAGTCACCAGCAGATGGCAGTAAAAAAGATAGTTGAATCTACCAGCTCGGTTTGGCTACACGGCACGACTGGCTCCGGAAAAACCAGAATATACGTTGAGCTTGCAGATATGACCATATCAAAAGGCAAGGATTGTTTGATTCTTGTACCAGAAATCAGCCTGACTCCTCAACTACTGGATCAATTTAAAACACTATCTTCATCAAACAATATACACATAGTTCATTCAGGCCTTACAGAAAGCCAACGCCATACTTTATGGCGTAAGGCGATTAATGCGACAGAACCAATGATAATTATCGGTGCCCGCTCAGCACTTTTTGTACCGTTAAAGAATATTGGCCTTATCATCCTTGATGAAGCTCATGACCAGAGTTACCACCAAGACCAACAGCCTCGCTATAGCTCAATCCGGGTCGCTTCTTATCTTGCGAAATTAACAAATTCAAAGCTTATTCTTGGTAGCGCGACACCCCCCGTAGACGAAATATTTCTCGCGACGACTAAGAGATTAACAATTATTCGGCTTCACGAACCCGTTTTTCCTAGATCTCAGACATCTAATGTTATTAACTTAGCAAACAAATCCGATTTCACTAAGAACCGATGGTTATCAGATCAACTATTGGATAGTATCGAAAACGGCATAAAACAAAATAAAAAAAGTCTGCTGCTTCTAAATCTCAGGGGTACTAGGCAGAGTATTTTTTGCGGAAACTGCGGATGGTACGCTCAATGCCCAAACTGCCAAATCCCTCTCAAGTATCATCATGATTATCATAAATACCTATGTCATATTTGTGATTTTCAGATTAAAGCTGTTGTAACTTGCCCTGACTGCAAGCAACCTGAATTGCAATACAAAGGAATAGGTACTAAACAACTGGAAGTTGATTTGAAGAAAATCTTCGCTGGAGTGAGAACAATTAGATACGATCGCGACAGCACCTCTAAATCAGTATCACATGACGACATATATCAGAAAATGGTTGATGCAAAAACACAGGTTATTATTGGTACCCAGCTTGTTAGCAAAGGGCTCGACATTGCCGAGCTTACGACCATTGGCATCGTAAACGCAGACACAAGTTTACAAATTCCCGATTTTACTTCCCAAGAGCGGACTTTCCAGATGATTTATCAAGTATCTGGGCGAGCCGGTAGACAGGGTGAGAAGTCTAAAGTATTTGTTCAAAGTTTTCTCCCAACACACCCAGCTGTTCAATTTGCCGTCAATCGAGATTATGACAGTTTTTATAGATACGAGATCGAATCTCGAAAGACTGGACAGCTTCCACCTTTCATTTTTTTAGCAAAATTAATTGGCCAGTTTAGTAGCGTAGCAATTGCCGAGAAGAAATCGCTGGAATTGGCAGGGCAGCTTTCGACAGATACAACCTTGAAAGTTCTTGGCCCTGCACCGGCCTTTCAAGAATACTCGAGAGGTAAATATCGCTGGCAAATTATCTTAAAATCTAAGCATCGAACCAGTCTAATCAATGCTGTCGAATCGCTCCCGGCATCATGGAGTTTTTATTTAGATCCAGATACCTTACTCTAGCCTTAGGATTTCATCTCAGTTATTCTAGTAGTAATGAATGACCGACATCAAATTATTACCCTTCCTAATCCATCACTTCATAAGAAGTCAGCTAAAGTTTTTCCGATTACAAAAGTTACTCAACAAACTATTGCAAATATGACAACGATTGGATTGGATTGGGAGGATCACCATGCTCATGAAGTGACCGTAGGACTTGCTGCCGTTCAGATCAATAAATTAGAGAAAATCATCATAATACGTAATGATTTTGACAACAAAAGTGACCGTACATTTCGAGCTCTTATTAATCCGGTGCTATTAAAAGCTGATGGAAAAAAAGTATACGAGCTGGAGGGTTGTCTAAGCGTGGCTGGATTCTACGGTCGTGTAAAACGATATTCAAATGTTAGAATTCAAGCCTTGGACGAGCAAGGAAGTGTAGTTAAAATATCCGCCACAGGCTTTCTTGCGCGATTATTGCAGCACGAAATAGATCATATTAACGGCAAAACTTATCTAGATAGACTAGACGAAAATGGTGAGCTGTATCGAATGCTCCCCAATGGAAAACTTGAACTACTCGCAGATGAAGAAGCAAAATCTATTTTGAGCGAATTGAGTAAGTAAAAAATGGCACAGTTTATTGCCCAACCATTTTCAAACGCTAGTGAACTTGAATCAATAATATTTTTTGGCATGGGACCTGTCAGCTTAAAGTCACTGGAAAAGCTGAGCGGTTCATTTCTAATTGAAGCTATTATAACCAAGCCAGACTCCTCCAGAGGTAAAACTCCTGGCGAAAGTGTGAGTTCCTGGGCAGAAAAAAATAAAGTCCCCTTTTATAAACCCGATTCATCTGACGCAATTTATGAACTTTTTGAAAATCATGGTTTTGTTAGTAAAGTCGGTGTAGTGATTGATTATGGTCTTATCATTCCTGAAAAAGTGATTAATTCTTTTCCTAAAGGGATTATTAATTCACATTTTTCCTTGTTACCGAAACTTCGAGGCGCGGATCCCATAACTTTCGCATTACTCTCAGGACAAAACTCCACAGGGGTGAGTCTTATGAAAATACAACCTGGCTTGGATACGGGAAATATTCTCGTCAGTCAGGAAGTTCCGATTACTGCGAATGAAACAAATGAATCTTTGACAAAAAAACTCATCGCTACGAGTAGTGAATTATTAATTAGTATCCTTCCGTCCTACATATCTGGAAAGAACTCCACTCTTACTAAGCAAGACGATAGACAAGCTACCTACAGTAGAAAACTCAGTAAATCCGACGGGCAATTGATTTGGTCAAAATCGGCCTTTATCTTAGAACGCGAGATAAGAGCATTCAAACCTTGGCCGGGTAGCTTTACGATGATAGACGGAGAACGAGTCGTTATTGATGAAGCGCACGCTGAAAAGGCCGACAAGACGACTGATGATATTGGTAAAATGCTCATCAGTCAGGATAGGAATCTGGTAGTAAGATGTGCCGATGATACGATTCTGGTCATTGAGCGCCTGAAGCCGGCTGGTAAAGGCTTGATGGAAGCAAAGGCTTTTCTAGCCGGCCGACAGTTGTTCATGAAGACTCTGACTAAGATTACAATCTAAATCTATTGAGGATTTTGTGAATTATTCTGGCGAAAAGTTTCTAGAATTGTTGATGCGTCTTTTTTGATCTCATTTTTAAGTTTTTCAAGCTCTTCAGCTACAACGTCTTTATAATTAGGGAAATTAGATTCCAGCCATTTTAGAGCACCAGCTTCATCATTACTATCAATAAACTGCTCAAACTCATCCAACTGTTCATCAGACATATTCTCAGCCAAACGCATACCGACTCTAAGCTCTAAGGTTTCATAGATTTGAGCCAGCAATTTATTGCGCTCTTCAGCCGGAAGTTCAAATAATCCAAGTTCTTTTAGGAGATTGTCGTCGATTTTTAACATTGCCATTAATCTATTGTTACTAAGTTCGCCAGAAACTGCAATACCTTAATGTCGATAGGTAGAAATTAATTCTTAAATCTAGTCTAATTTCCGCTGTATTTCTTCTCTGGTAAACAAATCGAGAACGTCACCCTCTTTTAGGAGTATTTTCTTATTCGTCTTTAGCTGGAGGCCACATAATTCGCCTTCAAATACCTCTTTAGCTTCTGATTCTTCTCTCTTAACACTTGTAACTGTCACTTCGGCTAATTCTGCTTTGTCTCGACTTATCCGTACCAGCGCGTTGGGTTGGACTTTACCCTTTGTTACCAGACCACCACAAATAATTTCGTTTTTCGTCGTCCGAAAGATACCCTTTATTTTAAGTCGTCCAATATCAGTTTCGACAATTTCCGGAGGCAACATTTTGCTCAGGAGAGCTTTTACTTCATCTATTAATTCATAGATAACGGTGTAGAGCTTGATTGATACCTGTTCTCGTAAAGCTAACCGCTTAATTGCCACCGGAATAGGAACACTAAAGCCCAATACTAAGGCATTGCTAGTTTTTGCCCTGGTTACATCTGTTTCATTGACCGGTCCAACACCACTAGAGACTATATCGACGGAAACTTCTTCGCTTTTAATTGACTCGAGACTCTGTATGACCGATTCAAGCGAACCCTGAACATCAGCCTTAATGATTATCGGTAGAGTGTTGGTATCTTGTGCGGCAAGCAACGAATCAATCCCTTCGCTATCAGTAATCGATTTGATTGAATCTGATTGACGCGTAGCTTGCTGTTGTCGTGATACACTCGCTAGTTTCCGAGCTTCTTTTTCGCTATTTACTACCATAAATACATCACCAAAAGCAGGCAGGTCTTTAAAGCCAGTCACCGTTGCTGGAGTTGATGGACCGGCTGATGTAATCTCGTTTCCTTTATAGTCTTCGAGGTTGCGAATCTTGCCATAGCTAGAGCCAGCCACAACAACATCACCTTTTTCTAAACTTCCATGCTCAACTAGAATTCTGACTAACGGTCCCCGCCCAGGTTCCATGTACGATTCAATAACTATTCCTTCAGCGTCACCACTGTTATCGCCTTTAAGTTCTTCTATATCTGTAACCAAAAGAACGATATCGAGCAACTCCGTAAGTCCCTTTTTTTCTTTTGCAGAGACATCAACAACTACGGTGTCACCACCCCACTCCTCAGGATTAAGTCCGATTTCTGAGAGTTCTGTACGAACCCGCACTGGATCTGCACCTGGTTTATCGATTTTATTTATAGCAATTACCATTTTAACCCCAGCGCGTTTGGCAAAATTAATTGCTTCTTTAGTTTGTGGCTTAATCCCGTCATCAGCAGCAATTACCACGATCGCGACATCGGTAAGCTGAGCGCCATGCTGTCTGAGCGCCGCGAAGGCTTCATGCCCTGGTGTATCAAGAAAAGTTATCAGTCTTTTCTTATGAGTAACCTGATAGGCTGAGATATGCTGAGTAATACCACCAGCTTCTCCCTGGGCTGTATCGGCCTCTCTAATGGCATCAAGCAAACTAGTTTTACCATGATCAACATGACCCATAACTGCAACTACTGGCGGACGAGATAACGCTGTATCAACTTCAGATCTCTCGGCTCGCTTCTGTTTTTGGCTTTTTTCCGCAACTACAACAATATCAAATTCGCTAGCTATAATTTCAGCCGTATCTCGATCGATACTCTCGTTAACTGTCGCCATAACGCCGTTTTTAATCAAACTCGACATTACGCTACCGATGGGCTCGTTCAGCACACGCGCAAAATCGCCAACGGTAATGGATTCTCCTATTTCAACAGTTTTTTGCTCTTCTTCGGCCATATTTCCTCACATAAACACTTATAAACAGCTCATCACATCATACGTGGTAGCTGACTTCTTATCAACTGAGGTAAATTATCTAGCTTTTAAAGCTTAGAGAAATTTTTCGTGCTTCTGTATCAATACTTAGAATCTTAAAGGTCTTAGTCTCGTGAAGCTTAAACACATGTTCTGGATCAGCTTTTTCCTCACTGCCTTCATTTAATTCAGATACATGCACCAATGCTTCAACGGCTGGGCTAATCTGAATAAACGCTCCGAATGGTGTAATTCGGGTTACTCGCCCTTCGACTTCAGCACCGATTTTATACTTGGCTACTTCCTTTAGCCATGGGTCCTCTTGCAGTTGTTTTAGGCTCAAACTGAGTCGATCCTTATCAATCGCAATAACCTTGGCTTCCACGCTTTGACCAATCTTTAGGTAATCAGAAGGGTTATCTACCCTGTCCCAGGAAATTTCAGATATATGTATTAGGCCTTCAATTCCGTTTACATTTACGAATGCTCCGAAATCAACAACTCCTGTAATCGTTCCGCTAACAGTTTCACCAGCTACCAACTTCTCGAGTCGCTTCTGCATATCCTCACGAACAGCCTCTTTTTCACTAAAGATAAGCTTATTCTCTTTGCGATCAACGTCGAGTATACGAACGCGAAGTGTCTGACCAATTAAGCTGTTTAACCTCTGTAATATCTCATCCTTATCTGCTCCAGCAACTCTTGGATAGTGTTCAGCTGATAGCTGTGACACAGGTAGAAAGCCTCTTACACCCAGTAGTTCAACAAGTAGTCCACCTCTGTTGGCATCGTACGGTACGACCTCAACTATTTCACCTTTTTCGTTTTGCTGAACTAAATCATCCCAGCCTCTGTCTTTTGCTGCCTTGCGCAAACTCAAGAGAGCCTTGCCTGGCTCAAACTCTGGTTCAATTACACTTGCAGTAACAGAATCACCTACCTTCAGATCCTTATTGCCAAATCCGATTTCACGACGCATGACCACACCAACACCTTGAGCGCCAAGATCTATCCATAATTCGTTTTTCTTAACCGAGAGGACTGTCCCCTCTACTACTTCTCCGGTTGCAAACTCGCCCATAGGCTGATCCTTGAGCAAAGTCTCCATAGTTACAGCTTCTTCAGCTTTTACCATATTAAATTGTTCTCCTTTCATTGACAGAGCTCACTTAGAGTTTTCTGTTCGTCTAGCGATATATTGTATCTGTAAGCGACTTCGAAGTCAAAACACCCTCCCCCACTCGACAACTACGATTATCTACAGGTTGCTAGGCGGTAAATATAGTAGACTATTAGTAGTGCAAATGAGTGAGTGATTTACGAGGGAGAGATGTTATGGCTAGTAGCCTGAAAAGATCAACAATCATCATGACTACAATTAATAGAGAGGTTATATGGATATAATTGATGTTTATAAGTCTACGTTTTCTTTTGTTCCCTCAGATGTATTCCACTGGTCTCCTGAAAGTAATACAATATTTTTCAATAATTCAGAAATCACTAGTGCTACCGGTAAATTATCTTTGTTACACGAGGTAGCCCATGCGCTCTTACATCACACTACTTATAGATATGACATTGATCTAATCAAAATAGAATCTGACGCATGGCAAAAAACCAAGTTTCTTGCATCAGAACGTAATGTTGTTTTTAACGATGAACACGCCCAGGATTGTTTGGAATCTTACCGATCATGGCTACATAAGCGTGCGACCTGCCCCAATTGTGATCAGGTAACCTTAGAGTCTAAGCCTCAGATATATGCATGCTTTAATTGTGGAGTGCAATGGAACGTATCTCGTAATCAATTATGCCAAATACAAAGAAAGCGTCTTTAATGACGCTTTCTTGAGAGTCTACTTTATGATCTTTTTTCGATCAGTTAAATCGCATTTTCAGATACGAGATGTGCATTTTCTTGTGACAAAGGGTAATTAATATTACCTTGCGAAACAAAAAATGTGCAGATTATGTTTGAAATGAGCTTTGACCGAAAGAAAGATCTTCAAGTAGACACACAACAAGTCTCTTAATTCTTATGTATCTGTTCTAGACAGCTTTTGTTCGACGGCTGATTTTGCCGCCTTTGGCACCAGCAGCTCTTGCTAGTTCTCGGTTGGCGAAGAAACCACCAGTAGTGCCGTTCTTTCCACCTTTTGCACCAATACGAGCATAAAAATCCTTGCCGTATCGAGTCTTGTTAGTATTAGCAGCAGCTTTGCCGCCATCTTTAGTTCCTGACATATTCTATCTCCTCTTGTGGTAAACACTAGCACCCACCTGAAGTTGCTCACACATTTACATTAATACTTAAATACACTAACACGCTATAGTTTATATGTCAATATTATTATGTTAATAATACTTCTTATGGTAATTACCACAACACAAGCATGCCAAACACTGGCCACCGTCAGATACGTTCGTGCAATTTTTATTAAAAAATAATAAGGACAGCTGAATTCATTTCAGTTGTCCTTATACATTATTCTAGCCACAAGAGAGGATTCTTGTGGCTAATGTCTTGTGTACTCTATGCCGGCGTCGACCTACTTTCCCCATAAAGAGTATCATCGGCGCAGGAGAGCTTAACTTCCGAGTTCGGTATGGTATCGGGTGTGGCCTCTCCGCCATTAACACCAGCATAGAAAACACAATTTCAGAACTTACACATCACAACAGTCTGCTGATCCGCCTGAGGCGGACCACGCCACTGTTGTTCTTGGTTCATTTTGAATTTTTTATCTCCGGTACGCAGTCGCAATATTACTCATATAGCTTCTTTGCGTTCCTCGATAAGAAAATACAAACTGAACTCAAGTGTGTAGCTTCTGTTTACTAGGTGACATCTTTAGTAAACACAAAATTTACTAGTCATAAGCTCAGGACATACACACGTTTAACGGCGTGTAGATCCTGAAGCACGAAAAGTTCAATGGATCATTAGTATGCTTAGGCTGAACACATTGCTGTGCTTACACCGTGCACCTATCAACCAGATAGTCTTTCTGGGATCTCATGGGGAAACCTAATCTTGCGCAGGGCTTCGTGCTTGAGATGCTTTCAGCACTTATCCACTCCGAACATAGCTACCCGGCGATGCCGCAGGTGCGACAACCGGTACACCAGAGGTTCGTTCATCCCGGTCCTCTCGTACTAGGGATGACTTCGCTCAAGTTTCCAACTCGTCCGCATCGGATATAAACCGAACTGTCTCACGACGTTCTGAACCCAGCTCGCGTACCACTTT
>CAZFKV010000002.1:0-29732 GCA_964519575.1 uncultured Candidatus Saccharibacteria bacterium
CGTTAAAAGCCTTAATCATGTCCTCATCGCCTGAGAACACAGCACAGAGACGTAATTCGAACTGGCTATAGTCAGCACTGACGAAAACATTACCCTTATCTGGCACGAATGCATTTCGGATGGTTTTGCCCAGCTCTGTCCTGATCGGAATATTCTGTAAGTTAGGATCGCGACTACTGAGTCGCCCACTAGCGGCAACATCCAGATCAAACGTGGTGTGCACTCGCCCATCATCAGCAACCTGCAGAGGCAGGGTATCTACATTGGTACTCTTGAGCTTGGTCCATTCACGGTATTTAATTATGCAATCGATAATTGGATGAAGCTCACGCAACTTTAGTAACTCAGAATAGGCAGTACTGTGACCTGACTTGGTTTTCTTCACGAACTGCGTCGGCAGGTTGAGTTTTGTATAAAGAATATCGGCCAGTTGGTTTGGTGAACTTATATTGAATTCGCTATCGGCGTAGCCGTAAATTTCCTGCTCGATGTCACTAATATCATCCTTTAGCTTTACGCTCATTTTCTTGAGATAATCGGCGTTTAGCTTGATACCGCGGTGTTCCATACGGGCTAGCACTGGGATGACTGGCCACTCGATGTTACGGGCGACTTCGGCAACCTTCGTCAGACCCTTAAAGTCCTCAGTCTGTTCATCGTATAAACTCCAAATGCTCGAGATAACTTGCATCGGCTCATTCTCGTCAATGTCATTACCAGTCAGCGCCGTTAGGCTCATATCACGCAAAAGCGCGTTAATCAGGAAAGCGCCCATCTTCACGTCGTGAGAAATAGGGAGTAAGTCTACTTTGTGGTCGATAAGCATAAGAAAGAACGCTTTCAGGTCGTATCCAATCAGTGAAGGTTTGTTATTCTTTAGGTAATCGAGCCCCACTGCCCATGTAATTTCGTAGGCTGTCTCGTCGTCAGGACTCAAGAAAAGACTATCGACGTTGTAATGCACAATTAGCTCATCTGGCAATTTGGGTAGTTCTTTCACCTTTCTTATCACTATGTTTTGTAGTGAACGCGGTTCTCTTTTAGGTGCCTCCGTCTTGGGTTGCTTCCAGCTGTCTGGGACTTGTGCCAGCAGACTTTTAAACTGGAACTGACGTAACTTCTCAGTAACTGCCGCTGGATCAACATTATTAATATCTGACGCCTTCAGATCGAACTCTACCGGAGCGTCGGTCATGATGTGGACCAGTTCACGACTCATAAATGCCATTTCTTTGCCTGCTTCGAGCTTCTTGCGCAGTGTTTCTTTGATTTCCCAGAGGTTATCATAGATATTCTCTAGGGTTTCGTATTTGAGTACCAGATCCTTGGCCGTCTTTTCACCAATGCCCGCAACTCCTGGAATATTGTCGCTACTATCACCTTTGAGCGCCTTATAATCATCAAACTTCTCTTTACTGAATCCAAATTCTTCCTCGATTGCTGCATCATCGTACTGCTTGATATTTGTCAGACCTTTTTTGAGCGCAAATAGCTTGATATTGCCATCCACCATCTGGAGCAGATCAAGGTCGCTGGTGACTAGTGCTGTCTCAATGCCCTGCTTCTGAGCCTTGATAGCAAGTGTCCCCATGATGTCATCAGCTTCGTAGTCGTCTACCTCAAGTAACGGCCAGCCAAAAGCTTCGAGCAAGTCATGGAGGTACGGAATCTGTTCGCGCATATCATCAGGCATAGGCTTACGACCCGCTTTGTATTCAGGATAGATCTTGAGTCGAGCACGCACATTAGTCTTGGCCTTATCCCACGCTACGATAACGTAATCTGGATTGAGTTTTTTAAGAATCTGAAGGGCTAATACAGCAAAACCGTACACACCACCAGTTGGTGTGCCGTCAGGCAAACTTAGATTTGGCATCGCGTAATAACCACGATAGAAAACGCTTTTGCCGTCAATTACGACTAACCTCTTTTCAGCCATGTGTTATAAGTGTAGCAAACAGTCGTATATCTAGTCGTCTAGTTTGAGGGCTTTGGCAGCTTCAGCATAAAATGAATCAATATTGTCGTCGTTTTCTAGGATGATGTCGGCATGGCGTTTCATTGCACCAATATTTTGATCAGTCTTGCTCTCCTCCGGCTTATGGAGCTCCACTTGCTCGCTGGCTTTAAAAGTTTCGAATGATTTATCTGCTTCATCTCGACCTCTGGAATATGCGCGTTTGTACCGTAACTCAATCGGGGCATCCATGAAGACAAGTTCTCCACCCGCGCTTTTAAGCGCCTCGACTTCTCCGATCGATCTAATGCCGCTAATTACGACATTATCGTAGTCTTCTGCCTGCTCTAAAGCGCGCTCAAGAAACACACCTGCGCCCTCTGATTCACGGGTTTCGTTAGCATAGAAGAATAAATGCTTACGGTCGGTTGAACCATATTTGTCCTGACTACCAGCCCGAACCATGTTACTCGTCGACACATGATAAAAACCTTTCGTCTCAAGCCATTCGGCTAAGGTGTCTTTTCCACTGGCAAACGTACCTGAGATACCAATAATACGTTTCATCTGGTTATCTCAAACTTATTACGCAGATGCTGGAAGAAATGCTCATCGTGAAACGCTACGAACTTACTCGTTTCATCAGAATGCTTGAGTGTCACTGTGTCTCCACTCTGCAAAGAGAAGATCTGTGCTCCGTCCGCGTTCAAGACAACATCTGCTGGGTAACCTGATTGAAGTTGTAGCTTCTGATGCGCCTTGAAATCACCGACTGAAATCGTAATCGTCTCACTCTGATCAACCACCATACTAGGGATCGGCACGCTGTGATTAAGTAATTCCGTTATTACCAACGATTTCACTTTCGGTGTAAGTATCGGGCCGTGAGCGGAAAGGTTGTAGGCGGTGGAACCTGTCGCTGTGGCCACCAGCACGCCTGTACCATTGAGTTTCATATATTCCTGACCATCAACTGCAATCTCGAGTCGCACGACGCTTAAAGGGCTGCTGACCACTACATCATTAAGCGCCTTACATGAAAATATCTCTTCACCGTCTCGTTCTACTCTCGTATCGATTAACGTTCGCTCAAGAATAGTGTAGTCACCGCTGATGACTCGCTCGATGGCGGCGAGATGGTCTTCCTCACGGTCAACGCTCGCCAGAAAACCAACATTTCCTCTGTTAATACCCAGAATCTCGGCACCACTCTCTTGGTACTTCTGGACGGCAGCCAAGATACCACCATCGCCACCAATGACGATAACCAGTTCTGGATCTGATTCTACGATCTCCGCCTTGTCAGTCAGCCAGTCTTTTATCTCTCGCTGAAGTTGAGCAATTTCCTCTGTTTCAAATCGTGAATAAATTGCAACGCGTTTCATAACTTTGGACTAATTACTTAGCTTTTTTGAAGAAGAGAACCTCTTGAGGACGATTAGAATAGCCATAATAAGCAATACGGTAACGATCGCGAAATTATAGATACGGTCAATCTGAGTAAACTCACCACCGCTAGCAGAATGCTGTATCAATGCATAAATACTACTAAGGACACCACCGAAGAGCATGCCTTCAGCCACCACGTGATTAATCGACTTTATGAAGTAGCCTGAAGCATAGGTGGTAATTGCAATGACAAGAACAATGCCGGAGACATTTTGCGTATAGGTTTTGTTAGCTTTTTGATATTGCTTTTCTTTCTGTCGGTATTCCTTACTTTCGTAATATTTATCAGATTGGCTATTATACGAGTAATCATATGGTGATTCAGGCGAAGGATAAAACGTATAAACGGCTGTTCCAACAAATATGGTGATGATTAGACCGACAAAAAGGGAGAAAAGTAGTCCAACAATGTGCTCAGCTTTCATACCTAAAGATTACTCCCCTTTTATCTGTTACTGCAAGTAGTCGCGTAGCTTCTTTGAATCAGTACTTTTACGAAGTTTGGCGAGAGCTTTGGCTTCTATTTGTCGGATACGTTCTCGAGTAACACCGAATTCTCGGCCGACTTCTTCTAGGGTATGGGTCTTGCCATCATCAAGGCCAAATCGCATACGCAGAATCTTCTGCTCACGCTCAGATAGACCCATTAATATACGGTTCACATGCTCACGCAACAGTTGTGAAGTTGCAGTTTCCTCTGGAGCTGGTGTGTCTTCATCTTCAATGAAATCACCGAGCACTGAGTCTTCCTCATCATCACGAACTGACTGATCAAGACTAGAGATGTCTTGTTTAATCTTCATGATGTGTTCAACCTTCTCAACTTCGATTTCCATTTCCTTGGCTAATTCTTCGTTGGTTGGCTCACGATTTAGCTCCTGGGTCATTCTACGGTGTGTTCTAAGCAATTTATTGATGGTTTCCACCATATGGACAGGGATACGAATGGTTCGCGCCTGATCAGCGATAGCGCGAGTTATTGCCTGACGAATCCACCAGGTTGCATAGGTAGAAAATTTGAAACCTTTATCTGGATCGAATTTCTCAACTGCACGAAGTAAGCCAGTATTACCCTCTTGGATAAGGTCTAACAGATCAAGTCCTCGACCAACATAACGCTTGGCTATCGAGACAACTAATCGCATGTTGGCTTCGGCCATGTGGTCTTTGGCTTTCTTGTCACCTGATTGGACCTTTTTGGCGAGTACAATTTCTTCTTTGGCATTTAGTAGTGGAATCTTACCGATTTCACGTAGGTACAGACGGACTGAATCGTCGGCAATATCATCGATGAATTTATCGCTTTGTTTGATCAATTCTTCTTCGGTCAGTTCTTCGTCTTCATCACCGTTAATGGTTATTTTAACTCCGTTATCTACGAGATCACCATATAGTTCGTCGAGTACATCTGAGTTGTCTTCGATATCTGGAATTTTGCCAAAGATGTCCTTTTGGTCAATCGTGCCGGCCTTAGTAGCAGTCGCAATAATATCCGCCATAACGTCATCATAAGCCGACGGTGCACGGTCTTTGTGGATCTTTTCTACTAATTTTTTCTTCTTTGGTTTCGCTACCATTGTAATCTGCTCTCCCCTTTATAATTGGTCATTGTATTGTTCAAGTAGGGAATGTACTGCTTCGCTATCACCACGAGCTTCTGCTTCACGGATTGCGAGTGTTAAATCTACCTGCTTTTGTTGTTTTGCTTTCTTAGTAAGCCGTTCGAGTAGGACTTGCGCTTCGCTGGCACGTTGATGTTCTGTCCACTCTCCATATAATTCGTCGGCTTTGAACTGTAGTATTGTCGCATATTCTTCATCCTCCGACAACTGTTGGCTAAGAAACATTTCTGTTCGTTCACCGGTGAACACATTTTTAGCGATAGAAAGTGATTCTTTGAGGCTCGGCTCGATCAAAAGTAGAGCCAGAAGATTTTCTTCTAGATTCTTTCGCTCATCAACATGATCTATGTGGAAGTGTGCAATTTTCTTTGTCCCCCCTAGTTTGGTAGTTGTGGGATTATTAAGTTTACGTTTAACGGCATCGAGACTGACCTCTGTTCTGTCAGCTAGAAGCTTCAAATAGTGCTCCTGTTCAATCGGATCACTCAACTCATTAATCACGGGTAGAAGGCGGTTGCTGTAGGCCGTCTTACCACTGGCTGTCTTCAGGTCGACTTCAGTTGCCAGGTGATCAAACAGCCAATCCATCACATAAACCGACTGCTCGACGGCTTTCTGCCATGCCCGGGGGTCTTTCTGAATAAGCTCATCTGGATCCTTTCCACCGTCAATTAAGATAATCGAAATATTCACATTAGCTTGTTGGGCAATCGGGATCGCACGCATAGTTGCGTTCAGTCCGGCTTTGTCCTGGTCAAAAGCAAAAGCGACATTATTGGTTAAACGACTAATCTGTTTGAGCTGAGCATAAGTCAGTGCCGTACCAGCGCTAGCAACAACGTTTTTAACATTAATTTGGTGCGATGCTAACACATCGAAATTACCCTCGACGAAGATGACTTGATCTTGCTCACGGATAGATTTTTTAGCCTGATCAAGACCAAAGATATGACGACTTTTGTCGTAGAGTATAGTCTGAGCGGTGTTGAGATATTTGGGCATACTATCGTCGATAACTCGACCAGTAAAGCCAATAACTCTCCCCTGCACATCAGTCAACGCGACAAGAACTCGTGCATAAAACATATCAACAATGTCGCCTCGGCGTTTGGCTACTAGACCTGCTTTGATAAGCTCAGCGTCATTGAATCCCTTTTTACGAAGAAAATCGCGCAATGCCGTACCCTGACGTGGCGCATAGCCAACTTTGAAATCAGTAATTGTGTTCTTGTTGAAATGACGATTCTTTGTGACATAATCAAGCGCAGGTTGGTTTTTAATGAGGCTTTGTTGGTAATATTTGGCAGCAAGTTCATGGGCAGCAATAAAGCGCGTTTTAAGCTTGGTCAACTCGGCAGCTCCACTATTGCTGTATTGGCTAAGATCAAGACCAGACTTCTGGGCTAGCTTCTCGAGTGCTTCACGGAAACTGAGCCCTTCCATTTTCATAACGAACTCGAAATGGTCACCTCCTTCGCCACAACCAAAGCAGTGATAAATACCTTTCTCTGGATTGACCATGAAGCTTGGAGTTTTTTCAGCATGAAACGGACAGAGCCCTTTCAGATTACGACCTGAACGTTTAAGCTCGACATAACCACCGACAACTTCATCTATCGAAAGTCGTTGTTTGACCTCACCGATTGCATCCATTATCTACAAAATGCCTTTCCTAATAATCAATCATTCATAGTATTAAAGTATTTCTATCATATTTCTTTCTAAATACATATATAGAGTACTACAGTGGTTGAATACACCCACAAATATGCAGATCCGACAGCAAAGTTAAATTTATGATAAAAGCGTATGTATCCAATCTAATAATTAATGTTACTTAGGTATATATACAAGAAATCCACTCGTTTATCTAAGGGCTGACGACTAGCGTAAAATATGGAGGTTATGGTTCAATGGATTGTATGCAACCGCAGCAAAGCTATTTCCCCCAGCAAACCGAGGAAGACGAAAAGAAGAAACTCCTAATGGTAATCGGTGGAGCCGTCTTAGGAGTCATTTTGCTAATTATTATGGGCATGATGATATTCAGTGGCGATAAAAGTCGAGAGATTCTTGAGAGAAGTATCGCCTACACATTTGAAGAAATTCGTACTAATAAATTGGTAAGCAAATACGACAATGACGACTTTGATCTGATACAGTATCAAGCCCAATTCAATACTCTGGTATATAGCGATCTATCTACACTTCAAAATATCTTCGGAGTTGATGAAGAGTTGAATAAAGACGTTATTGAAGCCCTGACTGATGTCGAGGTTAAACCAAGATTTGCCGAAGCCTATAGCATTAACAAGTTCGAAGCTGAATACGCTAGGACAATGACAGCTTTAATGAATAAAAATCTAAACGAGCTTAGACAATTGGAGAAATTGTCTAGTGGTGAAAATAAACAAGCTATCAGAACAATAATTAATAATCATGAAGCTCTAATAGAACAAATCAAAGATATTTAGATTCGAATTAATCTGTTAGGACCTGAGGATAGCTGCTGTTTTAAATTC
Source organism: uncultured Candidatus Saccharibacteria bacterium (assembly GCA_964519575.1). Lineage (GTDB taxonomy): Bacteria > Patescibacteriota > Saccharimonadia > Saccharimonadales > JAGPDM01 > CAZFKV01. Next base: position 7,551 of record CAZFKV010000002.1, read on the forward strand.
ACCAGATGAGTCGGGTAGTGAAAAGACGTGCTGTCCTGAACTGACGGCTGATCTAGCCAGCATATTTAATAGATTAACATCACCTGGCTGAGGATTTTCATGAATATCGACAGCATGTGTCGCATTCAAGCTTCCCCATTGTCGGTCACTGGTGTTTATAAATAGGGTTTGGACTCGCCCTTCTGAAATTGCGTCCATCACCTGTTTTATCCCTCGGGCAATCCGCTGGGGCTGTGAATGTAGTAATCGATTGAATTGAGAATAGGCCAAACGTTGATCACGACGAGCTTGAGGTTTAAGCGCTGTCCAAGCTCGATTTCGAACAGTCATAAGGTTCATGCCGTCCGGGTTTTTGGCCACGTACTTTTTAACGACATTGTTGTAGCTTGTTAGGCTCTGAAAGAGAGCGACAATATGAGGAAGTCCGATCAAAACTAGCGGAGTCGCGGCTGCCTGCATATAGGGAGTGACGATTTGATCAACCAATTTTAGATACTTGAAGATATCAGGGTTGGTATTTGTCTGTAGATAGTAGTCAGATCGACGATCATGGGTTGCTTCTTCTTGTCTCAGCTCCTTAATTGCATCTTCTAGCTCATCTAGATGGACCTCTTCTACTGCGTGGCGATTAGACCAAAGCAGTCTAACTTTGTGTTGGCTAAGCGCTAAAACATGAAACTCACCATCTGCGATTGAATCTAGTAGTGGAACTATGTCGAATTCTGAGGCAATTGTTATTGCCTCATCGTAGCTATCGGCAAGATGGTATGCCTGTAGGAAGTCTCGACCGATATAAATTGCCGCTGTTTTGTCGGCGTGAGCCCACCAATTTCGATCATGGAGCAACTTGTAGGCATTAGTTAAGAGTGCGTCCTTAGTCTCTACTGAATATCTTTGGGAGATAGTTTCTTTGATTTTCGTTAATCGATACCTAAAATCTTCACGTAAATAACTGTAGTCAACCGTGTTGGTCTGCATAAGAATCGATATTGCCGGGGTTTGTTTTATGTTTGCCAGTGTTTGTATTTCAGATCGAGTCAGCACTTTCACAGCTGGCCTCCCTCCTGGGTTTACATTCACCTCATCACATTCACGTAAAGGAACGATTTACATACTTAATATATCATAAGTGTTATGAATGAATCAACAATTTCGTACACATTAATTATTCTTCTGCTATCAACACTCCGGCGTGAGTAATTAAATCAAACACTTCGGTGTCTTCCAGTTGGCCCGTGAGTACGATAGTAATCCATTTCTTAGGATCAAGATTGTGAGCACTCATAACAGATTCATACTTTTTAATTAATGACTTGTGGAGCATAGGGTCGCATCGCAAACTAAGGCGTACTGGACTAGCGTTAGAACTTATATAGGCAATGCTTTTACCGTTAATCGTATATCTTAGAATGTTTTTGTTGTTAATAGCCTTAGAGGTAGCTCCCATTTTAACTAAAAAATTATCAACTTCATTATTACTAAGCATTTTATTACTCTTTATTTGAAATAGTATCGAAAGTTTTTTCATCAGGATGTACATACTTTAGATATGCTTGCATTTCTTCGATTGAACCACGAATATCATCGAGTGCACGATGCGCATTACGCTTTGCTACCTTAACTCCATATTTCTGCATAAAGACTACTTTCCAAGAACTTACATCTAGCATGCGATAATGAAGCCTTTTTTCGACAGTAGGCCAATACCGTCTAATAAATCGACGATCTTGGTGAATGGAATTTCCCGCTAAAAGTATTGGTGATTTATCGAAATATTTAGCCAAAAATGCTAATAGTTCTTTCTCTGCCTTAACTTCGGATACTCCATGCGGTATTTTGTTGATTAGACCTGATGCATTATGCATTTTCTGCACCTCTGATGGCATTGAATCAAGCAGGTCTTGATCTTGTTTGACGACAATTTCCAAACTAGCTACTTCGTTAAATTCCCAGTCTGTAATGATTGCAGCCAATTCTACAATCCTGTCATGATCTGGCTCTAAGCCAGTCATTTCTAAATCAATCCATAGTAGTGTTGCGTTATTCATTTGATTGCTAGTATATCAGTTTAGTGTTCAATGATTTTAATTGATTGTCGATCGGGTAAACAAGTCACCTGCACAATACCGCCAATAGGTAACGTTAGCTGGGGTTTTGTGTGTCCAAAATCAACATTGGCAATTATTGGAACATACTGTAGTGGAGGATTCTTCGACACCAGATTGGTAAGGTATTCCCTGTCTACCCCGCTCGCCCTTTGAAAACGACCAATCAGTATTGCTTCCACCCCTTTAAATTTGTCATTTAGCATTAATGACTCAAACAGTGCGCTAAAGTGATGGCCTTGAGTCTCGTAGTCATCTTCAATAAAGAGAATACTTCCTTTTAAACTAGGCATAAATTGGGTTGATTTAAGGTAAGAAAAACATGTCAAGTTACCCCCAATCAATCTGCCTTCGACAATTCCAGCAGGATTCAGTGGCCACCAACCCGAATTTTGGTAACTATGATCAATACCGTCGGGGTGGTCTTCGTCATAGATTGTTTCGCTCCACTCCTCTGATGATTCTAAATTAAAGACTTCTTTGTTAAAAAGTGCCTTCTTTATAAAACAATCAGCAAATTCATTTTGACCAACAGCACCGGCATTTGGAGCATGGTATGTTATTAAACCGGTCTTAGCATATATGGCATTTAGTAACACCGTTATATCAGAATAACCGCAAAGAATCTTGTTACTCAGCTCTCTTAAATCAATGCATGGTAGTATTTCTATACTGCTAAAACCGCCAGTACCAGCCCAAACCCCGCTCACACTATTATCTCTAAAAGCTTTAATTAAATCCTCAGCTCTCTCCTTAGCTGTAGCGCTCTGATTAAAGCAATGATTCGCAAAACTAACTTTTAAACCATGCTTTTTAAAACCTTCAATGATCTTTTTTCGATTATCTGCATCTGACTTTTGAAGAGATGACGATGGACAGACTATCCTTACTTCATCCCCTATTTTTAATCTTGGTGCTACTCGACTCATTTTTGTTTCTTTAAATGCGGATTAACATGAAAAAATTTTTGGAAAAACCTTGAGACCAAATCATTACCGTCTGGATGCAGCATGAATCTAGACCCTAGGGCAACACTAATTAATCCCCCCAATGAATCAGTTATTAAATCAATTGTGGTGTCGGCATTTGTCAGGCCTCTTTGTAAATTAAAGTCAGTAAACTGATCGACAGAAAACTCAAATATCTCCCAGAAAACTCCGAAAGTCACTGCGAAAGAAAATGCGAAACAATAAAGTAAAAAATTCGATGTTACTAGTCTTTTCTGAAGCCTCAGCATGTACAGGATTATGAAACCGGTAAAACCAAAAAGCGCGCCCATACTAGCGTGAAGTAGGTCATCCCACCAAGGAAATAGTCCATAGAAATCTAGAATGTTACCTAGAACAAGCGAGCTATAGAGGAAGATAATTATTGCAAAACTATACTCGATCGGAAGCTTGACTTTGTTCCGTCGCTGGATCATATCAGGGATAAATAACAATACAGTGGCCATCAGCCCATTGAGAATATGCTCAGCGTTAGATTGGTAAATTGCAAAAAATAGCGCAAATGCAGCTGAAATTCTGAGTATCCAAATAATGACATGCTGTATTTTGTCATCAATTGTTGCATTTTCAGGGAATAATTGCATTGCTATACTTTGTTTATTATTGCGTTCATAGTATCAGATTGGTAGACTTATTTGTATTGCTCTTGCTTAATGCAAGCGACTTAATCACGAGCAGAAGGACAGTCTTTATTAGTTTTCGTAGTTTCATCAACACAATTGTTAATGCCAGCAGGTATACAACAGTGACAAAGCAAGGTGTGCCCCATGAACATAAGGGAGCACGTTATATGAATAGCGAAGAAATTGTTCTCAGCCTACGCAAAAATAAGCATTTTTTCTTTCAGGTATCTATCGTCGTATTAATAATTGGTACAGTTGCTGGAGCTCAACTTTTTCAGAACAAAGATACTAATCTAGCAAATAACAAAAACATTAATCAGTCTGAAAATATACCGATAACACTGGATGAACTATCTGCGACAGAAATTGCGGCTGGAATAGCCCTTTCGTCTGACAACATTGTTAAAAGCGATGTAGTATCTCAAGCTGAATCAATTGCGGTTAAAGAGTCAATCGCCTTATCTAGCGAGGAATTCATAAGCAAGCCTGCCACTTCCGCCAAAGATGGATCGCAGAGATCGGCAATTATTAATCATTTATCTATTGATGGTGAGACACTTGAATCAATAGCACAGAAGTACGATATCAACGTGGACACAATCCGATGGGCAAATAATATTGCTGGAAATAATCTTGAAGCAGGAAAAAAACTACTGATACTGCCAGTTGATGGAATCCTATACACCGTGCAGGCTGGCGATACAGCTGAATCTATTGCTCTACTTTTCTCTGTTGACGCAGCTAGAATTATTAACGTTAATGATGCCGAAATATCCGGGCTTCAAGCCGGTGTTCAGATCACAATACCTGATGCTCGTCCGTTATCAGAATCTTCAAAATCAAACGCTGATTCTCAAAGAGCTAAGTCAGTATTTACAGGCAATGTTTTTGGGTCACTCGATAATTTCTGCGAACCAAGTACAGTCTCGTTATTGGGAAGAGTCAGGGAGGGTGACGTAATTGGAATGATGGGCAGTACCGGATCATCGTCTGGCAAACATTTACATCTGGGAATATGTAGTAATGGTTCCTATATTGATCCAGTTAAGAACCGTCAAACTCGTGAAATGGTCGCAGGATTTGCATGGCCATTGAAGGATCGTCAGGCAGAAGTAAGTCGTTGGTTTGATTGTTCGCGCTACTGGGCTGCGGCAAGAGGTAACTGTCCTGCAGGTTGGTATTTCCACGCAGGGGTAGATATTACCGAACCCTATAGTAAGCAAACTCAAATCTTAGCCGTCGGTGATGGTGAGATGATTTTCCGTGGCTACCAATATGGCAGTGGTTACACAGTTATGATTCGCCATGATAATGGCTACATATCTCAGTACCGACACATGCTACCGTTTTAAACCGAGCTTTGTGCAAGCTCAGTTAGCTATTGTTGCTTCTTGATTGTTAGATAGGCATCTCTAAATGCCATTCCTTGATTCACCAACTCATAGACTTTTTCAGTAGTATATAAATCGTCCGTCATAGCAAATTTTAGATTGGCTTCATTTAATTCAATTTTTGGAATAACTTCGATTAGCAGATCCAGCGTATCAATGACAATGTTAATTGACTTCATCAAAGGACCTTTCATTGTCTGTAGGTCACGATTGTAGCCACTGATTAGTTTGGTGTAAGTAGCCGATATCTGTTGTTGAGCCGCCAAAACAATCGACGTATTAGCTCGCATTATTTCAAACAAGTCATAGTTTCGTTTGTTAGGCATGATGGAAGAACCTGTTGTAAATTCTGAGGGAAGATTAAAGAAATCAAATTCTTTGGTTGTGAATAGCATCATATCAGAGGCAAAGCGACTATTGACCAACATTTGCTGCGACAAACCCTGAACTAGCGCATGCTCAAATAATCCGCGAGACAGACCAACATATTGTGGATTGGTTTGGGTTTTGGAAAAACCCAGTTCTTTGGTTGTTAATTCTCTGTCATTTTCGAAATTAGCGATCCCGAAACCAGAGGCCGAACCTAGTGGATTTTGGTCAATAAGTATGGCCACGGCGTCTAGTCCAATAACCGTATCTCTCCAAGCATCACTAAAACTCTCTAGCCATGTGCCAACTGTGGTCGGCATAGCTTTTTGCATATGGGTGTAGCCGGGCATGGCTTTATCACCAAAAATTTGTGCAGTTTTCTTGGTAATTATTTCTAAATCCTTGGTTTTTTCGATAATCAATTGTATTTGTTGTCGGCAAAATAGCCTCACCATTAGTGTTGCTTGGTCATTTCGGCTTCGACCGGTGTGGATTTTTTTACCCACCTCGCCAAGCGAATCGGTTAAGAATTGTTCAATAGCTGTATGTGCATCTTCCTGCTCTGCGGTAATTATGAACTTACCCCGCTCCCATAGGTCAAGCAATACATTTAACTGATCAATAATTTGCTGTAAATCTTTATCTGTTAATACGCCCTTGCTAGCCAGCATCTTGGCATGAGCCTTACTACCAGTGATGTCATAAGGAAGCAACTGTTGGTCAAACACTACATCATCACCAGCAGTATATTTTTGCACCAATGGATGCAGTGGTGTGTCTATTTGCCATAATTTCTTTACTTCCTTTGTCATAGTTACTCCATTCTACTATTAAAAAACCCTCGGATGTCGAGGGTTTCATTTATTCATTTTCTAAATACTACTTTATGGCCCTCATCCAGCAACTGGGACGGCGACGTAATTCATTCAAATGAGTGCTCATCGTAACCATAGATTTATCATATATAACCTATGGTTTAAGTCAATTAGCCAGATCGACGTTTGCGTAACTTGTCAAAATATTTTTCATCGACACCACCTGTAACATAGTCGCCGTCAAAACAACTTGCATCAACTCTTTTAATATCAGGATTCAATTCGAATACTGATTCGAATAAATCATCCAGATCCTGATAAATAACAGCATCGGCATTAATTATTTTAGCAATTTCAGTTTCATCTCGATCGTGAGCGACTAATTCTTCACGAGTTGGCATATCAATTCCATAGACATTAGGGAATCTAACAGCTGGAGCTGCACTAGCAAAATATACCTTTTTTGCACCAGCATCACGAGCCATTTGGATAATCTCTCTACTGGTATTGCCTCTAACAATCGAGTCATCAACTAGTAAGACGCTTCTGCCCTTGAACTCGCTAGTCATTGCATTCAGTTTCTGCCTGACTGATTGGCGTCGCGTGGTCTGGTTTGGCATGATAAATGTTCGTCCGACATAGCGGTTCTTCACAAATCCTTCTTGATATTCAACTTTGAGTACGCTTGCAAGCTGGAGGGCTGCCGTTCGTCCACTGTCTGGAATAGGAATAACTACATCAATATCATTGTCAGGCCATTGACGGAGAATTTTACGGCCTAACTTTTCTCCCATCAATAACCTCGCTTCATATACTGAAACTTTGTCGATAACTGAATCAGGTCGAGCTAAATAGACATATTCGAATACACAAGGACTCAGCATTGATTTTTCGGCACATTGCTCTGAAAAGAAATTGCCTTGTTTATCAATAAAGATTGCTTCTCCTGGGGCAACATCTCTTTCAGGTTTAAAGCCGAGTACCTCAAGGGCTACTGTTTCACTGGCAACCATATACTCGATCTGACCATCATTGCCTTTGCGGGTTCCGTAGACTAAAGGACGGATTCCAAAGGGGTCTCTAAAGGCAAGCACACCATAACCCGCTATCATTGCGACGACTGCATAAGCGCCTTTGACTCGTTTGTGTAACAAACGCACTGCTTGGAAGACGTCTTTTGGAGATATTTTAACCTTGTCATTAATTTGTAAGCCATGAGCCAGAATATTGAGTAAGATTTCAGAATCTGAATTGGTGTTGATATGACGATGATCTGTTTCAAACATTTCTTTTTTGAGTTCATCGGCATTAATAGTGTTGCCGTTATGTGCCAGGGAGATTCCGTAAGGCGAATTAACGAAAAAAGGCTGTGCTTCGTCACTCGAATCACAACCTGCTGTGGGATATCGACAGTGGCCAATTCCCATGTTTCCAGTAAGTTCCATCATATGAGAACTACGGAAAACATCACGCACCATACCATTGTCTTTTCGTAAGTGAAGGGTCGCATCGTCGTCACTGGTCATAATCCCAGCTGCGTCTTGTCCCCTATGCTGCAAAATTGTCAGAGCGTCGTAGAGCTCTTGGTTAACGGCTTCTGTAGATACAATTCCTGCAATGGCGCACATGGGGGTTAGCGTCCTCGTTAAGTCTTAATTATAGCCACTACTGGTAACTTATGCAAGATTAAGTGATGAGTTAAACATTAAATAAACTGCTGATTGATTCAGCCGCATGAACTCTTTTAATTGCTTCAGCTAGAACCGGTGCAATGCTCAGTACTTTAATCTTCTTATGCTCCTTATCCGTACCCTGGGCAATCGTATCAGTAATACATAATTCATCGATTAGACTTTCAGAGATTCTTTCCATCGCCGGACCAGATAAAACACCGTGAGTAATTGCCGCATAAATCTTATTTGCACCGTGCTCCTTGATCATTTTAGATGCAGGAACTAATGATCCTCCGGTGGCGATGATGTCATCAACAATAATTGCATCCTTACCTTCGACATCTCCTAGCAAGTTGGTTGCAACTGCATTCTTGTCATCTACACGACGCTTGTCTATGACCGCCATCTCACAATTTAATCGTTTTGCGTATCCATGAGCCATTTTAACTGCCCCGGCATCAGTCGCTACAACGACAGGGTTGTTCATCTTCGCTTTAAAATAATCAACAAACACATTGACTGCATAGAGGTGGTCGCAAGGGATATCAAAGAAACCCTGAATCTGGTGCGCATGTAAATCAATAGTCATAACTCGATCAGCCCCAGCTGAGGTCAATAAGTTGGCCATTAGTTTGGCGCTAATCGGCACACGAGGCTGATCCTTGCGGTCTTGGCGTGCATAGCCGAAATACGGCATTACTACCGTAATGCGACCAGCAGACGCTCTCTTAAGGGCGTCCATGGTAATGAATAGCTCCATGTAATGTTGATTTGGAGGCGTCGAGGTTGATTGAACGATGAAAACGTCCTCACCTCTAACATCTTCATTAATCTTAACTCTGGTCTCTCCGTCGCTGAAATTACCGATATAGGCATCGGCAATATTTGTCCCGAGCTCCTTAGCAATAGCAGCTGCCAGCGCTGGATTAGAGCTACCCGTGAAGAGCATTAGTTTACGTTGGTCCATCGGGGGGGAATCTCCTACTTATTCTTACCTGTTATTGTTACGCAATTACAGGTATTTGTAAATTATTCTTTATTGTCTTTGAAGTCGAGGGCTAATGAATTTATGCAATATCTTTGTCCGGTTGGTGTTGGGCCATCATCAAAGACATGCCCCAAATGACCACCACATTTTGCACAAGTCGCCTCTGTTCGCTTCATCCCGAGTGTTGTGTCATCGGTAAAAGTAACTGCACCGGGTTTTGCATCGCAAAAGCTTGGCCACCCGCTACCCGAATCAAACTTTGTTGCGCTATCGAATAATTCGGTACCGCAATTAGCGCAGGTATAGTTGCCATCTGCCTTATGATCGAGAAATTTGCCTGTAAATGGTGTCTCTGTGGCCTTATCAAACAATACTTTCTTCTGTTCGTCAGTTAGCTGATCATTCATGGCTTCATCATACCTGATAACAGATTGGATAGCTTCATCCACAGAAAACACTAGCTTTTCCACAGTATGATTGCATCTGTTGTGCAAAATTTGCACAGAATATAATATAGGGGTATGGCCGACTCAAAACTTGTTACTGAATTCCTCACTCGCCTAGGCTTAGACACTGATGAGATAAGCGTGTATATCAGTCTTGCTAACCATGGGGCAATGACTTTGACTGAATTGTCACGAATAAGTGGTGTGGAACGCACCTCAATCTATCGAATGTTAGATTCCCTCCAATTGAAGGGAATCGTCAAAATCAAAGACGAACACAAACGTAAAATCGCCTACCCTGCCAAACCACAAGAACTACTGAGAATCATCGATCAGGAAGAGATCCGCTTGCATAGTTTGCGTAATCAACAGAGTAGCTTCACCTCACAGATCGAGGAAATGACCGGTAGCCAAACTGACACTAGCGTCACCTATTACAAAGGGGTTGAAGGAGTTAAACAAGTTCTTTGGAATATGCTTAATTGTAAGAGCAAGACAATTTACTCTGTTCTAGATCACTGTCTGGCTGAAATAATTGAACCTGAATTTTTTAACTCATGGGGTAAGCGCTTCCGCACCTTAAAACTTCAGAACAAAGCCGTGTATTCGAACAGTTTTAAATCAAGCATAAGAAAATCCAGATCCAAGCTGACTACTGACCCATTAAATGGCGTTGGCTACTACTACATCGATCCAGCAAAATTCGACCTAACTCAGTCTATTGAAAGTTATGATGATTATGTAATTTATTTCAACTGGGCAGGTGAAAAATGCTACGCTGTTGAGATCTGTAATCCCAACATAGCCTACTCCACAAGACAGTTGATTGATCTGTTGATATCTCAAACTGGGGGTGAGCCCAAAACCTGGACCACATTAAAAACCGAAATATCTAGAAGCTAGATTTCCGCAAAAAACCTCTAGAATCTGATGAATACCTAAGTTTCGAGCTGATTAGCATGAGTAATTGCTATTACTCCTGTTCGTAGTAGTTCAATTATCTCATAATTAGACTTTATTGAGGCAATGGCACGATCAATATTTCTGCTATCACCAGTAATCTGAATTACCGCGTGTCCTTTGAGCTCTTCAACAACAAGCAAGTGAACATCAGTTATATCGATTCCACGAAGAGTTTTAAATTCTGTTGTCACGACTTTGACCATAGCAAGTTCGCGTCTAGTAGTTTCCTTGGCGCTATGCTCTTTGGCATGAAGCACATCGATTAACTTCTCTAATTGCAGAATAATCTGACGCACCGTATCAGGATCTCCTGTTGCGGTAATCGTCATATGGCTATATCTGTTATCAAGGGTTGGTGACACATTTATTGAGTTAATGTTAAATGCTCGTCGAGTGAAAACCTGAGCGACTCTAATTAATGCCCCCGGCTGATTATTAACCAATATACTAATAGTGTGAGTATTATCTCTGTTCATTACTTCAAGTGCTCCCCGTTGGTTTGTCTAATTTGTGTTCGACAGGACCGACCAGCATATCTTCAAGGCGAAGCCCAGCTGGAATCATCGGATACACATTGTCAGCTTTTATTACTTCAACATTAACCACCACTGGACCGTCTTTGTAGGCCAGGGCTTCAGCGACTGCAGAACTAAGATTTTTTCTGCTATCTAAAGTAATGCCCTTTATTCCTTCGTAACTCTCGGCTAATTTAACAAAATCAGGGTTTCCTTCCAGATCAACCCCACTCTCGCGGTTATCATAGAAAAGCTCTTGCCATTGTCTAACCATGCCGAGATAGTGATTGTTCATTATGAAGACTTTTATCGGCAATTTGTTAAGAGCAGCAGTTGCTAGTTCAAACATTGTCATTTGAAATCCACCATCTCCAACTATTGCCACCACCAAATCATCGGGACGAGCGAACTGGGCGCCAATCGCAGCCGGCAGACCAAAGCCCATAGTACCGGCACCACCTGAACTCAGCCAGTCAAATGACTTAGCTGATTTCAAAAATTGGGCGGCCCACATCTGATGTTGACCGACATCTGTAACAACAACAGCAGACCCATTAGATTGTTCGTGAACAGTGGCTAACACTTCCTGCATAGTAAGGCCTTCTTTAGGCTGATCGAACTTAAGTGGAAAGTCTTTCTTCCATTCACTAAGCTGCTTCTGCCATTTGTCATGTTTTTGTGGAGTTATAAGTTTCAGAAGACTCCGGAGGATATCTTTGGCGTCGCCAACTAATGCAACATCTGGTTTAACCATCTTCCCAATTTCGGCTGGATCAATGTCGATATGGATAATTTTCTTATCTTTTTGGAAGGCAGGTGCTTGACCGATTATGCGATCATCAAATCTTGAACCTACCGAGATAAGTAAATCTGATGCAACAACCGCTTTATTTGCATAAGCTGTCCCGTGCATACCAATCATTCCGAGACTTCGTTCATCTTCCTCAGGGAACACCCCTTTGCCAAGTAATGTTGAGGTTACTTGAGCATCGATTATATTTGATAATTCGAATAATTCTTTTTCGGCGCCGCTAATCATCGCACCATGTCCCGCTAGAATAATTGGTTGCTTGGATTTGTTAATCATTGCGGCCGCTTCGGCAAGATCACGATTTTCAGGAATTGAAATTGGCTGATAGCCTGGCAAATCTATTGAAATATTACCCAATGAACCAGTAAACGATCCTGAGCTAACATCTTTAGGAATATCAATTAGTACCGGTCCTGGACGGCCAGTTGTCGCAATTGTGAATGCCTCACTCACTACTCTCGGGATATCATTAGTTTCACGAACAAGATAATTATGCTTTACGACAGGCATTGAAATATCGAACACATCTGCTTCTTGAAACGCATCCTTACCAAGCATTGGCAAAATCTGTTGTCCGCTGATTACAATTACCGGGACACTATCCATACTAGCGGTCATTAGGCCAGTAATCGTATTGCCTGCCCCAGGGCCACTCGTGACCAAAACAACACCGGGTTTTCCGGTAGCTCGTGCATATCCATCGGCCATATGAGTTGCACCTTGCTCATGACGAACCAATATCAGTTTTATTTTTGTTTTGGAGGTAATAATGGCGTCGAATATCGGGATTGCAGCACCACCAGAATAGCCGAAGATATATTCAACTCCTTGTTTTTCGAGCATTTTTACTAAAGCGGTAGCACCATCCATAACGAATAACTGTACTCCTGCCTCTGTAATAATTCAAATATCAGCAAGCAGTAGGTGGCGAACAGAATGGACACTGGGGAGAGAGTGCCGATTGCTAGCTACTCACTGTTATCTGCTTTTTACCAAGCTCCTATTACACTGCCCATTATGGCAAAAGTGATGAGGATATAACTGGCATCAATCGCAAAAAGCTCGAAACTTCTTTGTGCAAATGTGTATTGGGTACCAAGACTAGTAACGATAAAGAAAGCACCAATTAAGGCGCCAAACAGCCCTCCGTCCACGGGATCTTTAATCTGAAATACCGATGAAAATATCGCCAAAAATACAGCAGAAAGGAATGAAAGAACAAAACTTATTCCAAAAACCTTTACCATATTGGCATTTTCAATATCCCTCTTCTTGAGACCAACAGCATTCATCCATTTAGTACCCAATACCCTCTCGTGATACCAAATACCACCAATGACAAATGTCACAAGGGTTGCGATAACCACAGATAGCCAATTGATTGATTCAAACCCATTCGATAAAACATCTGATATTTCCATAAATTCTCCCTTAACATTATTATTTCAAACACAAAGAATATGCTTTAGCAGTTATGATTCCAGTACAGTATGCGCTCGACGTTAACTTTTAATCAAATTTTTCAAATACGTTTTGCGGAAAAGTGTTCAATCATCTTATTGTCTAATATTTTGAGTATGTTTTGTGTATCGTTGGCATCCATAGTTTTCTTGTTATTGGTCAATTTTAGATGCCATGTGCTTCTTTTCACTTGCTCGTCTTCAGGAATAAAAATATCTGTGGGAGTCAGTTCCATAACAACATCATGATCATCAAGTGCATCACGAAGCACGGCTTGTAGTTGAGCATGGGGTTCGTCAATTTGAGACTGATAAGTGACGTCTAAAGAAGATGCTGGATATTTAGATTGCGATTGATAAGAAGGAATTGAGGCATGATGAGACAAAACATCTAAGTCAATCTCAAATCCTGCAGAAAATGCTGGTATTTTCAAGTTTGCACGAATTGAAGGTAGAATTTCACCAACTATTCCGAGAGTTTCTGATCCTATATGTACTGAAGCCGCTCGATGAGAGATGAACATTTTAGACAGGTTCTGTAGCCATTGCGATGAATCTGTATTTTCTCGGTCTATAGGTTTAAAAGTTGCATCAATCGCATAGGACTCGAGCAAATTAATAAGATACCGCTTCGTTTCAAAGTATGGTGCTCCACCGAAATTTTTAGATTCTTTGTTTTCACTACTGAAAACAAAACTTAATAGATCTATTTCCAGTGGAAGCCCATCACTGGGATCCTTTTGAGTTTTGTTGTGAACACGATTCAATTCAAACAAAGCGAAGGTACTGTGCTGGGATCGATGATTAATGTGTACCTTGTCTAATAAACTTGGCACGATTGTCATCCGATAATAATTGAGTTCAGGACTAAGTGCGTTTCGTACTTCAAACGCCTGAGCCATGTCTTGACCAGTTATCTGCATCAGCTTCTTACTCACAAAACTATAGGTCAGTAACTCATTTGCTCCACTACTAGCTAGTCGCTCCCTAATTTGCTGTTTTAAACTTAGCACTCCTTCAAATACCCCTGGTTTCACACTTCGTCTTGGCAGAGTTTGGGGGATCTTATCAAGACCATAAAGCCTACCTACTTCTTCGACTATGTCCTCTTTGATTTCAATATCTTGACGCCAGAATGGTGCTTGGATATTCAATTTCTCATCTGTATTAACATTGAATTCAACATTGCTTAGGAGCTTAGAAATAACATTATCATCCAAGCTATCTATGTTTCCAATTCTAGACCTAATAAATTCTGAATCTAGCGTCAAATTTGGTCTTTGAAAGGCAATCCAGCTATCATCACTATCTAGATACTCGCTGGCAGGAACACCTCCGCTATTTAACCTAAATAACTTTAGGGCATGGGCAACAACAGGTTGGATCTGTGATGGTGACTGCCCTTTGTTGAATCGCATGGAAGCTTCAGTAAACAGTCCGTGCATCATACTACTACGACGAATTGAATACATATCAAAATTAGCCACTTCAACTAGTATTCGCGTTGTATGTTCGTCCACCTCCGTATTTGCACCTCCCATTACCCCGGCTAAGGCAATTGGTTCATTATCAGTGCAAATAAGAATTGATTTCTCGTGAGGTGAAATCGTTTTCCCGTCTAATAATATAAGTTTCTCATCTTGTTTTGGATGACGAACGACAATGGAGACTCCATCATTGCTACTTTTGGCGGCAACCTTATCAAAATCAAAAGCGTGCATCGGCTGGGCGGTCAGATGTGCAATATAATTAGTGATATCAACCACGTTGTTTATGGGCTTTAAGCCCACCCGCGACAAATAGCTCTGCATTTGAATCGGGCTTGGTCCAATCTTTATACCATCAAGAGCGATAAGTGTAATTCTAGGTACTAGTTCTGGTAATTGGTTATCTAGATGGATTTTCAAACTACTACCTTCCGGAACTGGTGTATCAACTTTGTACCACTCAGGACTTGTGAACTCTATGCCTTGAATACCAGCGAGTTCACGAGCAACACCCAAAATACCAAAGCAATCAGGTCTATGTGTGAACATCTTGTTTTCAAGATCGATCACAAGATCGTCTAGTTTATAAACTGTGGCAAAATCATCTCCAGGACTTGCCTCGACATCAATCTCGAGGATACCTGCATGATCATCGCTTACCGATAATTCCTTAGGACTGGCAAGCATACCGTTACTCACCTCACCCCTGATTTCTCTAGCATCTAGACCCAGTGGTTCAACGTTTGTAAAAGTTGATGGCACAGTTGCACCAGGGGGTATCCATGCCACAAGCATGTCAGCTTCAACATTTGGTGCACCACAGACAACTTGTATATGCCCATCATCATTTCGGTCTATGTCAGGTAGCTTGCCACCATCATCTATTAAACAGACTTTGAGTTTATCGGCGTTGGGATGTTGAACACACGAAATGACTTTGGCAATATAAATCCCAACATACTGCTCACCTACGTCTGTCATCTGGTCAACTGCCCCTAATTGAGAGTTGATTCGACTCAGCAATTCTTCTTTGGTCAGATCGACTGACGTATATTCCTTAATCCAATTGAGACTTATTTTCATCGTATATCTCCAAACTGCCTTAAAAAGTCGAGTTTACCTGAGTTAAAAAGTCGAACATCCTCTACGCCACGCTTCATCATAACTAGGCGTTCTACACCCATACCCCAAGCAAATCCAGAATATATATCTGGATCAACACCTCCGTCACGCAAGACATTCGGGTGGATCATTCCCATTCCTAATAACTCGATCCAGCCTTCATAGCTACAAATGCTACAACCGGATTCGCAGAATGGACAACTTAGCGAAAACTCAAAACTAGGTTCAGTAAATGGGAAATAAAACGGGTTAATTCGTACAGACAATTCGCGCTCATAATATGTTTCGAGAAATGCTTTAAAGGTGCCTATCAAGTCTCCTACGGTAATGCCTTTACCAACAAATACGCCTTCTAGCTGATGAAAGGTGTGTTCATGTCGAGGATCAAGATCTTCATTGCGAAAGGTGCGCCCAGGGATGACATAGGCAATCTGCTCGCCTTTCTTGAGGTTTTCAGCGTTGCTTTGCAAAATTCTATTTTGCATAACTGATGTATGGGCCGGAGCAACCAGACCTTCGGTAGTCATAAAAGTATCGTAATCATCACGAGCTGGATGATCGTCAGGAAAATTTAGACTGGTAAACATGTGGTAATCATCATCTAGCTGGCGACTTTCGATTACAGAGAAACCCATTGAGCTAAAAATACTTAAAATCCGCTTCAGTTCTGAATTCACAGGATGGATATTGCCCTGTTCCGCTGGAAGTAATCGAGGCTTCTTGTCCTGGGCAACATTTGTATCAAACGGAGCTGTTACATCAATTGGTCCGAGTTTTTCAGCATTAGCTATTGCCTCCTGCTCGATAATCTTCTGCTCAAGCTCGCTTCTGAGCGCGTTTAATGCTTGGCCAAAGTTTGCGCGTTTATCCTCAGAAATTTCTTTTACCTTAGCGTATGCTTGCCGCAACTCGTTACTACGCAAAACACTACGAGGTTCATCAGCATTGTCAATTTGCTCTAGCAAATGACCCCTTAGTTCAGCAATGTCCGCCTCATAATCCATACCAGATTAGTATACGAGTCCACCACTGTAGTACCAAATTATTAATGTTTAGATGAAAAAATTGGCCAATATTTGCTAGTTTTCTTTGTGAAATATTCGCAAGCGTACTTTATGACTAAGTTCACGGAAAAACACATACAGTATCGGCGTTACAAACAGTGATAGAGCTCCAGAAGTTAGTAAACCAAAGATAATTACTACCGATAAAGACCGATAGAACTCCGAAAGAACTGCCAATGGTGCCAAAGACGCTATAGCCATTACTTTTGTCAAAATAATTGGTCTAAATCTTACCCCGCTAGCGTAGGCAATTGCTTGTTTAGAAGTTAAACCTTCCTTTTCTTTACGGTTAGCCGCATCAATCAGGAATATTGCCACGTTTTCGACAAGCCCAACTAAGATAATTATACCAATTATCTCAAGGAACCCGAGCTGACCGCCGCCGAATAAGCCTAGGCCAGGAAAGATACCCAGGAATGTTAAAGGTATAGAAAATAAAATTACTACCGGCATACTTAAGGAATTGAAGAAAATTGCCATAACAACATAGGTTAAGAGAATGGCCAAAATGAGCGCTATCCCAAGCTCATTAAAGCTCTTGGCGATTGAAGCGACGTCACCTTCAGAATATCCTTCTACTACTACATCATTATAGTTATCCTGGTAGTCTCTATTAAACTCATCAATAACCAGTTGCTGAATGGTTGCAGCTTTTGCTTGATCTGCAAACTCGGGTCTAACCTTGGCAGACACTACACCGACAGCCTCTCCCTCAACCTGTCGAATTGTACTCGGAGATTCAACCTCGCTGACATATGCTATGTCACTAAGTAGTACCATGCCGCCAGATAAGGTATTAATAGGTAGGTTGCCAATCTCATCAACTGTATCGGGCTTATCGTTATTTTTCTCCAGATAAATTGGTAACTCTTCACTACCCCTTCGTAGTTTTGCGAGCTCATTACCTCTATTGTAGCTATAAATACTGGCTATTCGCTCACGAAGTGAAATTGGATTAACCGGATTAAATAGTAATTTATCCCTTCGTAAACGTATCTCAACAAAATTATTTACCTGGGACCCTAGACCATTATCAATTTTAAGTACAATTTTATTCTTAGATTGGCACTCAGATGCTATCTCTACTTTCCCATCTTTATTACAAATCTTATCTAAGATAGTAGAAATATCTATTGCAACTTTTCGTTGTATCTCTGGATCAGGGTTCTTTATACCGATGCTCACCGGAAAAATTGCATTAGGTGGGCCAGGGCCGGCAGCATTTATATTGACATCGAAATAACCGTCATCTGCAGAAGATTTATCAAGCAGTTCGTTTAACTCCTTAGCGAGTAGGCTTGCAGATTTGCCGAATCGTTCTGATGGGTCATCGAGCTTAATGGAGTAATTAAGACTATTGCTACTATTAGCATAAACAGGAGCAACACTAACTACTTCTTTCCGTTCTAACAATTCGGCAATTAAAGTCCGGGCGCTACGATCAGCCGCGATAGTTGATTGCTGAGGCTTCTTAATCACGACCATCTGAAGAAAATCGCTATCATTAGGCTGTGAAAATTGAACCATCTTTACTTGACCAGAACCAATAAAAACAAAAGCAACTGCCAGAGGAATGACTAGACTCAGAACTATTACTCCGAATTTCTGCCATGCTTTCATATTTAGGAGTTTCAAATTAGCTCGAATCATCCATCGGGCACTTCGCCAAAGGTTGTGTTCTTCATTCTTAGTCTGGCCTGGTCGTCGTTTTAAAATCACACTTCCCAGTGAACTCAGAAATACTAGAGGAACAATGTAGCTCCCAACAAGTGCTGGTAATATCGTTAGTGGTATATAAGCAATAATTGAACCGAAAATACCCGACACAACTCCGAACGGGATGAAGACAAGCATAGAAGTGAAGACGGCAATGAACAGCCCATATCCAATGTCATCGATAGCTGCCAAGATTGCTTTAGTGCCCTTGAGTCCTTTATCGATATAACGTTGAATAACTTCGAGAACCACAATTGCCGGGTCTACTACAAGGCCAATTACTAGAACTAAAGAGAATAATGTCAAAGTATTTAAATCGTTGCCTGTAACTAGCAGGGTAATAGTTGAGAAAAAGAAACTTAGTGGAATGGCGACAGCTGCGATTATCGCTGCACGCCAACTGACTAAGAGCATCATGAAAATAAATACTAACTGTATTGCACCAAAAGCAAACCCAATCCATCCTATTAACGGGATTCCCCATTTCTCACCAAACAAACCTGCTAAAACTTCGTTTATTTGTCGTTCATTGTCGTTATTCGTGTTGTATACCTCAACCAAACTAACCTTATCGAACAAGGCCTTGTCTTCAACACTAAGTTTTTCGTGAGCTCTGGAACCCTGATTAAAGTACTTCTTAAGGAGTGACTGGAGTTTCGAGTCATATTCCTTTAAGTCAGCTTCACTGCTAATGTCTACGCCAAAGACAATCGCTTTTTTTACATTTACTTTGTTGGCAAGTTTATAGCCAATAATATCATCTGCCATTTCGGGTTGTACAAAAACAGATGAAACACTTGCAACATCGCCCAACTGAACTACGCTGAGACTAATCTGGTTCACAATATTAATTTGTCTAAGTTCATCAAGAGACTCACCGTCAATGGAAAGAACTACGTTATAGTTTTTGTCTCCAAAGGTAGCATTTTCAGCTGTTGGTACAACAAGGCCCCAGCTTTGAAGGCTACTGCTGACGTCTTCGATAGTTATTCCGCTATCTTCGAGCTTTGATTTATCAACCGATATGACAACTCTTTCTTCTAATCCTCCGCTCGGATTAATAGCAACCACATTAGGATTTCGTTCTATCTCTTTTTTCAAAATGCTAAATGCTCGGTAAGCATCTTGGATATCATCACTCTTCGGAGCGATTGCATATATATACTCATCAGTAGATACTGGCGGTTCGGCGACTTCGGGATCTTCGGCATTAATCGGTAATTTGACAGAACCAACTACAGTATCAATTTTGGACTTGATGCTATCACTGTTTTTGTCCTCGTCTAAATTAATTACCACTACAGAGAAATTGTCTAAAGACTGTGAGCTATAGGTAGTTACACCATCAATTTCTTTGATTTGTGATTCAATTGGTTTGGTGATTTCCTCTAGAACAGTTCCCGAGGATGCACCAGGATAAACGGTGCTGACTGTAACAATGTTTATCTCAGGGCTAGGAAATCCGCTTGTTTTTAATGCCAACAAAGAAATAACACCAAATGTAGTCAGTGCTAAGAAAGCAATTAATGTAATTCGTGAATGCTCAATGAAATATCGAGCTATTCGAGCATTTAGTCCGTGCTTACTCATTATTATCAATAATAGAGCTATTATTAAGTATTATCCAAATTATGCATACAAAATTATTTATTTTTGAATAGATTTATTTCGAAGTATATGGTCCATTAGGGTAATTGCCGTCATGGCATCGACAATTGGCACTGCTCGCGGTAGAACACATGGATCATGACGTCCCTCGGCAGAAAGCTCCGTTGGTTTCCCATCAGTTGTAATCGTTTGTTGAGTTTTACCTATAGTAGACACTGGCTTAAAAGCGGTTCTGAACACTAAGTTCTCGCCATTACTGATACCGCCAACAACACCACCCGCGTTATTGGTTTTAGTAGAAACGACACCGTTGTCAGAGGTCAGCTCATCGTTATGTTGGCTACCTCGTTGTTGAGTACCGGCAAAACCACTGCCAATCTCAAATCCCTTTGTCGCGTTAATACTGAGCATCGCCTTGGCTAGATCGGCATCTAATTTATCGAAAACTGGATCACCGAGCCCTGCTGGCATACCACGAACAACTGTCTGAACAACACCACCTACAGAGTCTTTGTCATCACGAACCTTGCGGATTAGAGTTGCCATCTGCTCGGCTCGGGCCGAGTCAGGACAGCGAACATCATTAGCTTCTACGTCTGTGCGATTTACTGTATCGAGCGGAATATGCGTAGATATTTCTCCTACCGATTGCACGAAAGAAACTATTTCGATCCCTTGTTGCTTGAGATACTTTTGGGCAATTGCACCGGCAGCAACTCGAGCTAGGGTTTCACGAGCCGATGCACGCCCACTACCTCTCCAGTCACGAAAACCGTACTTCGCATCATAGGTGTAGTCAGCATGTGACGGACGATACGACTGCTTCATATGATTGTAATCCTCACTTTTCACATCTTCGTTATAGGCAACGAGTGCAATTGGTGTGCCTGTTGTTTTACCCTCGAAATACCCACTTAGGATATGAATTGTGTCCTTTTCTTTGCGCGGTGTGGTGAGATCGCTTTGACCAGTTCGCCGACGATCGAGCTCTGCCTGTATTTCCTCAATCTTGATCTCAATACCGGGAGGGCAACCATCGATGACCACCCCGACAGCAGCTCCGTGTGATTCACCGAAGCTGGTTATTCGGAAAATTGAGCCGAAACTACTTCCCGCCATCGGTCACTTCCATTGCATTGATAAGTTGTTTCATCGTCTTATAGTACATCTGACCGAGGCTATTTGGCGAATTGCTGGCTGAAGCAAATGTAGTAAATGCACCTAGACCTGGTGCGAGTAAACGTAGAAGCTGGCCTTTCTCACTCATGGCTATAATGACTGCCCGGCCTTTCGGCATTGTCTTCAGAAATTCTGTAAGTCGTACTACATCGTTCATTGATCGTGCCATGCAGGCAATCTTGTAGATGGCCTGAGGCATCAGTTTTTCCATACGTTTTACTATCCGATTGAGCTCTGCGTCCGGCGGTGTAGCAGCAAAATCATGATACGAAACCAACGTTTTATGTGGATCCAGCTTCTTGATTAGCTCGGTTGAATGTTCAAGCAAGGTAAGCTCTGCATCGACATAGTCTGCTCCCGCTTCTATACATGCTTCAACTAACTTTGCCTGCTCATCTAAATTACCTTTAAAATTTCCGCCTTCCTTTTCGCTGCGAATCGTTGCAATTACATCGCTATCAACAGCTTCAAGCACCGACGTAATCTGTATTTGATTGAGATGCGTCATCGAATCGAATCTGAGCTCAAAAAAATCGTGATCTCTGTTGAGCTCTTGCAACTTTTTGAGCATTTCTTCTGAATTTTCAGCATGGATACCTACGCACACTTTATTACTCATAGCTGCCCTTTCAGCGCATCTCGCAAAACCTTGATATCCGGTCGCTTTCCGGTATGTAGTTCACATTGCGGTATTGCTTGATAGATTAGCATTTCAAGTCCCGTAATGGTGCGGGCTCCGGCTTTTTCTGCACTACGTAAGAGCATTGTTTCCCTTGGGTAGGTAATGTCGAAAACAACATGATCAGCGTCCAATAGGTTTTGAGCTACCAGCTCTGGTTC
>CAZFKV010000003.1:0-18518 GCA_964519575.1 uncultured Candidatus Saccharibacteria bacterium
CTTGGCGCTCTGATAAACATTCCTTCCATTCCCTTAATGCCAATCGCATCTAGATTAACTACGCTTTCAAAGCTATTGAGTTGTCTACCATAAGAATTACGCTCGATCGTTATGTCTAAACCGCCTAAAATCGATTGCTGGTTGCGTATCTGATCGGCAAGTAATATCAATCCGGCGCAAGTTCCCCAAACGGGTCTTTGTTCACTAAATTCCTTTAACGGCTCGATTAAGCCATCACGTTTTGCAATTATTGTCATGGCAGTACTTTCGCCCCCAGGAACAATTAATCCATCCACCTTATCCAATTGCGAGGAATTGCGGATTAAAACAGTTGAGACTC
Source organism: uncultured Candidatus Saccharibacteria bacterium (assembly GCA_964519575.1). Lineage (GTDB taxonomy): Bacteria > Patescibacteriota > Saccharimonadia > Saccharimonadales > JAGPDM01 > CAZFKV01. Next base: position 341 of record CAZFKV010000003.1, read on the forward strand.
CACATTCCTGCAGACAATGTGCATGCTCAGCAAAATCTCCTTGCAGGGCGAGTATTCCGACGGTCTTTTTCATTATTTTCCTCTGGATGCCAGACGTTGCTCAGGAAGAAGTTCATCGATATTAATGCCGGTCATCGGCGCACCGAGATCACGACTGACCTCGAGTAAAACCTCTGGATCATTGAAATGAGTAGTTGCCGCCACAATCGCTTCTGCCCGCTTTTTTGGATTATCGCTCTTAAATATCCCTGAACCGACAAAAACCCCATCAACACCAAGCTGCATCATCAGTGCCGCATCTGCTGGCGTAGCGATTCCACCTGCCGCGAAGTTCACCACTGGTAATCTACCATTTTTCGCTACCTGTTTTACAAGCCCAAGCGGAACTCGCTCTACCTTAGCGAATTGCCGTTGCTTTGCATCACTACCTTTTAAGCTATCGATTTCCGAGTTTACGCTACGAGCATGGCGAACGGCTTCAATGATATTTCCCGTACCTGCCTCGCCCTTGGTTCGGATCATCGCGGCACCTTCGTTTATACGACGCAAAGCTTCACCCAGATTGCGACATCCGCAGACAAACGGAACTTCGAACTTTGTCTTTTCTATGTGTAACTCATCATCAGCAGGTGTCAGCACTTCACTTTCATCAATGTAATCAACACCGAGCTCCTGCAATATTTGAGCTTCGGCAAAATGCCCGATGCGCACCTTGGCCATGACTGGGATACTGACGGCCTTCATAATCTCTGCAATCATTGTCGGATCACTCATTCTCGCCACTCCACCTTCTACTCGAATGTCGGCTGGAACTCTTTCAAGGGCCATGACCGCAACCGCCCCTGATTGCTCAGCAATCTTGGCATGCTCTGGAGTCACCACATCCATGATGACGCCACCTTTCAACATCTGTGCCAAACCAGATTTAAGAGCAAATGTATTAGTCTTTGATTCAACTCCGCGATTCGTCATAGAGTTACAGTATATTTCAATCTGTTATAAATGCATAATGTAATTTTTGTTTATAGGGAATTAGGAATACAAGAGAAAGAAAGTTACCCATCTTCGTCGGCAGAAACATCAAGCGACTGATCTACTTCATCCACGTCGTTCGCTGCTTGAACTAAAGCATTAATATCTTGCCATTGTTGGTAAGTGTATTCTTCCCCGCTTGGAAGTTTCGCATTCATACGTGTAGCCCATCCACGCTTAGCGGCATCGCTTTGCCTTTCTTTAATGGCTTTATGCAATGCTTCCATCGCTTTCCATTCTTCGTAGGTGTAGTTCGGTTTCTCAACCCTGACATTTTTTGTATTTTTTCCTTGGGCTCCGGCCTTTTCTTGAGCTTTGGCTAATTCCGAAGCATGTAGCATCGTATTTGCTAGTTCAGCTTGTGCTGCCAATGCTTTCATAGCTATCCATTCTTCGTAGGTATAGTTAGGTTTCTTAACTAAAAGCGTATTGGGTTTATAGCCCAAATCAGCTTCTTTTTGTCTGGCTTCTTCAATCATCGATTGATAAAGCATCTCATTCGCTTCTCTAGCTTCTGCTGATAGCAAGGCTTTCATAGCAACCCATTCTGGATAGTTATAGTTACCAATAGTGATGGTATCTGGATCTAGCCCTTTACTAATTGCTTCTTGCCTAGCTTGTTCTTTAAGCATCGCATTAGCTTGTTCAGCTTGTGCTGCCAGGACTTCCATCGCTTTCCATTCTGTATAGTTATAGTTACCAATAGTGACGGTATCTGGATCTAGCCCTTTACTAATTGCTTCTTGCCTAGCTTGTTCTTTAAGCATCGCATTAGCTTGTTCAGCTTGTGCTGCCAGGACTTCCATCGCTTTCCATTCTTTATAAGTATAATCTGGAATCTCATCGTCTAACATCTCATTCGCACGTCTTGCCCAGACGCGCTTGGACGCATTACTCCGTTTCTTTATGCCTGCAAAATACTCTTGCTCCTTCGGAGTCATAGAGGCAACCTGTTGCCAATTTTCCTGACTCCATGATAATGGTGATTCTATATCTGGTTCAAAGCCATCTTCTAACTCTTGCTGATCAAGCAGATCCTTGAGCATATCATTTTGACTTATTTCAGATTTAGCTTCAGCTGTCATTGTTGCTATTTTAGTCATCCGTTCAATAGCATCAAGGAATGAATCCTTTAAACTCTCCATAATCCCGATTTCTAAATCTACTTGTTTGACTAGTAGACCCTTTGGTTGTCTAAGTGCAGCAATCAACGATGATGCTTCTCGAGCGGTTGCATCATCCAATCCCTTACTAACTCTTCCATCAAAGTACAGATTTTGCGCCTCAATAATCAGGCCAATCCTATCACGTGCTAAATCAATATCTTTCCCATATTCTATGAGAAGTTCATCAATTTCTTGCCTTATTTCTCTTACCGTATTACCAGCTTCAAAATCTAAACCCACCACGGTGATATCTTCACCAATGATTAATTCACCTAGATCATTTCTGGGCAATTCCCCTTCACCTCCTTGCGAAGCTTCAGGGCCAGCAGTTTCAGTATCACTCATATGTTATCTCGCATTTATAAGTGGTACATTAGCACATTTTACTATTTGTGTCAATTTATTGTTATTATGCGGTTTATTAGCCGGCGTAGTGACGACCTGTTCTTGCTTGGGCAATATAAACAAAATTACCAGGACATATAGAATAAATTATAGCCTACTAATTTGCTGTGCTTAAAAATAAAAAATGGCCCTTCGACAAGCTCAGGGTCATTCTCCTTACTGGCTTGCCATCCTTCGACCGAGAGGCTCAGGATCGAACGGTGAGCAAGCGTAGCGCGTCGAATGGTGGAGCATATCGAAAAAAGTTGGCACACTTTGCTTGAAGAACTGAGGCGATGGAGAGAATTACTGCATGTTCAGTGGAATGGGGTCTAGTGCACTGTTGTATCTTAAAGTACGAGCTATTATGCCGTAGGGCTGAACATTTCCATAGCCATTTCCAGCTGTTGTATGTCCTTCTGCTGTTCTTCGGCAGGAAGCTCGTCAAATGGCTTTGCGAGTTCAGGATTACCCGATTCTGGATCCTTTACCCACTCATTTCTTGAGATCCAAGCATCATGGATTTGACTTCCTACTTTTGATCTTTGATCTGGATCACTTAGATCAATCTCTCCATTATTTTTAACAAGAATATCAACCACAACTTTACCCGCTTCTAGATTCTCTTCCTTCCAGTCATCTGGTAACTCTTCAAATGTAGTATTTGCTATATCTACTTCCGTTACACCATCATGTTCTTCAGACCAGTCGACGTCTTTAGTAGGTTTTACTCTTTCTTCATAAGAACCGTCTGGAAGCTTTCTGGTTTCACGCCATAGTTCGTGAAGCTGTGAACCTACAGCATTTGCCGCAGTATCGAGTAGTTCGAGCTGAGAACCTTTAATCTCACCGAGCTTATCACTAAGTGTTTTTTCAAGTCCGGTGCGTGCTGCAATTCTATCTTCACCACGTAAAGCTGTTTCTCCATCAGCACGGTTCCCCGCACCTTTGAACGTAAACTCATCTACTGCGTCTTTGCCGACACCGTATTCAAGATATACTCCTTCACCTGAACCAGTGACTATGTCGAGCGCTCCACGATCATTATCAATTCTAGCAATGCCTCCAGGTGCGACCTCTGCTACAGCATCTAGCGTATTTGCCAGTGCTCTTGTTCGCCGAAAGTCATAGTCAAAACCGTTTGGATCTGCCGCTTTATCTAGATAACCCTCAGCTTCATCAGCAGCGGCCTCAAAATCAGCACCTGCTTCTGCAATTTCTGGTGGAGTAACTTGTTCACCCATTATTTTTAATTCCTTTTCTTAATTTTTTTGTGTTGTTTATTTAATAGAACTAAATTAAATTTAGCATAAACTATACTTTTTGTCAATATGCTGGAGCTGGCGAGTAGTTTAATTTTCTTCGCTCGATTAGTCTTTATATCAATTAAAATACTCTTTCAGCATAGTCATGAGAGTTGTACGACCTCTGTTAGTCTTAAGGTAAAGTTCTCTGCGCTTTGCATCAACCATACTTCTGTATGCCTCGTAATGTATTAAGTCTAGTGGCTGATATGGTTTTGTAGCTCTCGCACTTGTCGAATTATGATGCTCAAATCTCTTCTGAAGATTAGTCGTATAGCCAACATACAGATAGTTTTTAGTCTTGTTCTCTAAGATATAGACATAATAAAACTTCATAAAACTACTATATTCTATGGCCGGGTACAAGTCTGCACCCGACATGTGTAAATTTATAGATTGATTGGCCGGGTACAAGTCTGCACCCGACATGTGTAAATTTATAGATTGATTGGCCGGGTACAAGTTTGCCCCGACTAATAGTCCGTGATAGTAACAAATATGGCCGGGTACAAGTCTGCCCCGACTAATAGTCCGTGATAGTAACAAATATGGCCGGGTACAAGTCTGCACCCGACTCAGTCACAATTCATGGCCTGCCTTTTTTTGGCAAAGCCAGGCGCAGAATTGTGCCTGGTGGAGCTGGCGGGAATCTCGCCCGCGTCCGCATGGTGACACCTACCCCTCTACGAGCGTAGTTTATTTAGATTTTTCTTACTAAACTGACTCTAAAATAAACAAAAAATCAGTTTAGCCAGTCTGGAAATCTTAGCTACTCACCTCAGACGGCAATAAGTAGAGCATCCATATGATATAACACCGAGTAATTCGTATATGGAGTCAGAAACTCGATGGACTAGAGTAATTAAACTCTAATAGCAGCATAGGCTGGGATCTGAAAAGCACTTGCGAAAGCAGTTACTGCATCAGATACGAAGCTTTTTGCCCGTGAAAATGCGTTTGCATTTACAAATTGATCCGGTAACGCCAGATCAAACGGCTCGCGTAGATAGGTTGTCAAAGTCCACACGTCTAACAAAAATGCAGCCCCATGTAGAAACTATTATACGACTATTATCATGCTTATGCAATAATATTATATTGATTATTTGATTTATTGTCGTATACTATACATTATATTAATTAGCTATAGACTGGAGCCCACGTAATGATAAGGATAACTACATTACAAAATAAAATGGCGCAGCATTTTATTCAAAAGATTAGCATTCTCTTGGTGTTTATCGCCGTAATACTCATACCTTCTTTTTACGGTGCTCAAGTAAATGCATCGCCCAATACCGAACCATCTACAATAATCAACGAGACCGCTAGCATAGGGCAAGTCTCAAATATGTCAGGTTGTAATGGTTTGTTTTGCAAGAAGGGTTACTTTGATTGGCGAGGTGGATTTAGTTCTAAAAACACCGATTTCGTACAAAGCACGGCCCGGGGTTGGGTTTGCGTTGCATCTGATCTGGATAGTTATAACCTCACGACTGGCACATCGTATACTTGGAAGATACAGGAGTATACCAGCGCAGGATGGTGGAATGTCAGAGAATCAAGTCGTTTTCTGGCAAACGGTAACGATGATGTGCAATGTTTTGATCGTGAAATTGAACCACGCCGATTCTACCGTGCTAAGTTTGGACTAAAACTACCGGGTGGATTTGTTCATGGTCACTATACGATCCGGGGCTTCTATAGTCTTGAAGGTCCCATTAACTAAATATTCATTTTAGAATCTTTCAATGATTCTAGAGTCATTTGAGTTCGGCTTTTTGCATATGCACAGTGCTCGCAATCGTTGCCCACTTCTGGAATTGAATCATTTTCTAGTCCAGCTTTAATTTTGTCTAAAATTGGCTCTACCCAATCATCCTTACCTGTGTATGGAAAGACTTCGATATCAAACTCGACTTTGCCGTCAAATTTATCGACATCCCCTCTGCCATTCGCATAGACGAAATACCCGGTATCACTCACCTTCAAGCCATTTTGTCGCAACAACCACTGATAGACTTCCATCTGGCGACGGTACTGATCATGCCACTTTGTATCATCCAAGTGATCGATTTTCTTATTCTTGGCGGTGGCTTTGTAATCTACCACGATGTATTCCTCGGCTGGATTGATCCACAGATCATCAATCGCCCCAAAGACATAGAGATTTGTTGGCTTATGATGAAACTGTATTCCTTTGAAGTTCTCCCGCCACATATTAATATTTTCGTGTTGTGCTGGAATAGCATCAACGCCAAACTCCGTCTGCAAGCCATGCGGTTCACCCTTTTCGCGGAACACATCAAATTCTTTTTTGAACAGCGCATCGATTGTTGAATTAATCAGAAATGGCGGCATGCTTGGCCGCTTTATGCCTTTACGCGCCTCCAGCCAAAAGCAGCGCTTACACTGAATAAACAGATCAATCTTACTTCGACTGATCTTCCACGGATCTGAGGCGTTTTTATTGTAGATCCCACGGTATGGATTCATGTACTCAGTATACAGGTATTGTCGTTAGACATTATTATGATTTTATGTTTTAATCTTTATTAATGAGTAGCACTGCGGAAATCGTTGGAATTCCTGACCTGGTAAATCAGGTACAAACTGGTGAAGTTACGGTGGATGGTTTAGCAACACAATATCTTGATGGTCTTTCCGGAAATCCTTTTAACGCAGTGGTTCACTTCGACGAAATGCCACCGACTGCACCTTCGACCCAGCCTGCTGGCGACTTAGCGATTCCTTTTGCAGTCAAGGGACTTGATCACTCTCCAAAAGGTTATCCGATGTGTGAAGGGGGAATCCCCTATCTTGACGGTCACTTATCCGACAGAACTCACCCAATCGTACAACGACTTCTTGATCATGGAGCTGTTGTCGTGGCCATTACTGCCTCACCACAAGCCGGCTTCCGCGATACAACCTGGCTTGAGGTACATGGAGATTCCGAAAATATTTTCACCGAAAACATTTTCGACAGAGGACGAAGTGCTGGCGGTAGCAGTGGTGGTTCGGCCGTTCTAGTAGCTGGTGGATACGTACCACTAGCTACCGGGAGTGATGTTGGTGGCTCACTACGAGTTCCAGCCAGCAACAACGGCCTACCTGGCTGGAAACTAGGACCTGAACTCAATAAATTGCTTGGTATCCCACCAGAAAAGAGTCTTGGTGATTTAGCTGTTGACGGCATACTTGCACGTGATATTCGTAGTACAGCATACGTCTATGACGTTCTGACAGATGGTGTTTTTGGGTTTGAAGATGCCATGGAATCAGGTCAGCCAGTTCGTCTAGGCTATGTACATGACGGAAAATTCTTCGGTAAGGGTTTTAGTAGAGAAGTAGCGCTAGCAGCTGATATTCAGGCGGGAGAGTTAGGATTCGATCAAGTTGATGGTGTTGAAATAAGAGCATTGAAAGAAAAGCAACTTGGGCTCAATTTTCCGAAGCTTGGGGATGCATTTTTAACTGTGCTTAACCACGAAAGTTATCTTTGGCTGGCTGATCTTGAAGTAAGATACAACGACGGAGGATTCAGTCGCGAAGTGTACGAAGACCTCGTTTACGCTTTACGGGTCATAGGCGAGCGTATGGAACCTGATGAGCTAAAAGCAGCGAAGCAATATATGGAAACACAGCGTAAAGCTTACGATACTGCACTTGATTCACTTGGAGTGGACGCCATAATGACCCCCACGATGCGCAATCTCCCATTGCCACACGAAAAGTCATTACATCTTGGACTAGACAGATTGGTGGCCCGAACCTGCACAATGGCAGGCTTAAGTCGATTGGCGACTCGCATAACTACATCTGTACGATGGTCTGGTGCATTTAATGAGATTCCGGTCACTCCAGTTGCTAATGCTTTGAAACTACCGGCAATGACCCTGCCTCTAGCTTGGGCTAGAGCACAACATACCAAGAGCGGAGACCAAATATTACTCCCAGTTGGAATTCATTTCATGCCTAAGTCAGGTGCCAATGCAATGCTAGCTCACATTAGTGGTCTTCTCGAGAAGCAGTCAAATTATCGACCAGATGGACTAAGAATTGATAATTCCTAGAACAACCACCAAGCAGCGATAGCAATTGAACCGAGCATTAGTACATCTGAAATAGTTGTAACAATTGGAATGAGTAGGTCGTCGGGATTGAGTTTTCGCTTTTCAAATATCTTGTCCAGAAATAGCGTAATAGTGAACATAAACGCGACAACTCCTATAACGGCAAGCAATATAAACAATCCAAACTTTACCAAAACAGCTGTTGTGAATGCATAATCTCGATTGATCGCAAGGACAACACTAAGTCCAAAAACCCCAAAAATGTTAATGAAAACAGAAATCGAAATCGCCCGTGCAAGCTCACGTCGCGAACGCGGTCGTTCATTCGGGTCTCCTGCGTGCGCCGCAATAACCGTGGCATAATCACCGACCATGGTGTTCAGGGCTGGCAAGGCAATAATCATCGGTACGAGTGGCAATAGTCGTTCCGCTGCAAGCTCAAGACCCATTCCGCCTAACAGACTGATGCTACTGGCCGCTGCGATACTGACAACTACAAACCAGAAAGGTTGACTACGTAAATGTTCATGTAACCTATACAAAGTCTTCATACAACCCACCCCGCAACGACTGCAATGACAATCACTGTCAATATATCAACCAGCGAACTCTGAATCGGACCGACTAAATTGTCTGGATTCCACTTGAAATGCCGAATAACAACCACTAGTAATGCAACGACCGGATAGATGACAATACCAACAAGAAACATCGAGATGAGCATGAGTTTGAGCATAACCATAAAATCCGCATCAAACAGCATAACTCCAATCAGACCACCGACTGCACCGACAAGTCCACCCGCAAGGACTGCCACGAGTAAGCCATAGCCTACTGATTCAGCAAATATGCGAACATACGACTTGTCGCCTTCTTCCAGATGGTGATTCACCTTAGCACCAAGAGCTCCTGCAAGTGAGGCAGATAAATCCACAATTCCAGGCATCAAGATAAACGCTCCAGCCACAGCGATAATCGAATGCTTCAAACTATCAAGCCACAGCCCTGCCACAATGCTCACAATCACAGTAAAAATCTGCCCTGCTATGATTTGCTTCGTGCTCGCATTAGCCCGGCTTCGTCTGTGGCGATACAGAAACCGCCAGTGACGATTGCGCGGATGTGCCTCAGTCAAAAAGCTCATAGACTATGCGACAGTTACGATTGTATAGATCGCATATGCTACATAAAGACCAATCAGTAAAAGTCCTGCTTTGTGACCAATCTTCCAGTTGCGAATTATTAACATAAAAAGTAGTGAAACGACTGTTGCAAACAACAACAAGACACTCGCAAACAAGTTCTCAGTTCCGACAGTAATTGCCTCACCTTTAAGCGCAATGACCAGCAACCAGGGGAAGCCAAGGCAAAATAAAATATCAAAGATATTGGAACCAATGGCGTTACTCACCGCCATATCACCACGTCCTTGCTTCGCAACCACGATTGAACCAATCAAATCAGGCAAAGACGTACCTGCAGCAAGTACAGTAAGGGCTAGGAATGTCGCGTTTATATTGAATACATCAGCGATAAACACAACTCTGTTAACAAGTAGCCAGCTCAGTCCTGCAATAGCGAGGATGCATAGTGTGAAACTCAGAGCCATGAGCTTTGGGCGCTTAGTTGAATCAGGAATTAATAAGCTGAGCACACGATGAGTAAATGCATTTAACGCATTACGATCCTTTTTTTCTACATCAACGGTGGCTTGTATATCTTCGTAGTTAAGAATCTTCCTCCAGTGAATAACGGTGAACACATAGACGATATACATCAGTACGAAAACGATCGCTTCATACAAAACGATCTTCCCGTCCATAAAGGCAACGAGCAACATAATGATCGTGATCGAATAAAATATCTGATCACGAATAACCGGTTGCCATTGCAATTTGACTGCCCGAAACATGGCTGACGCACCTACAATCACCAATACATTGAAGATGGCCGAGCCAACAATTGTTCCCGCGCCGACATCACCATGGCCACTGCCAGCTAGGCCGGTAATAGCAAAAAATGCAGTGAAAAATTCGGGCGCACTCGAGCCCATAGCAAGCAGGGTTGCACCTGCTGCATCACTTCCCATCTTGAGTCTCTGCGCAATCGCATCAATTGAGGGAACGAAGAATTCCTCTGTTATGACCGCTAACAGATAGAACGACGCCGCTAGTAAAAATAATGCAAATAAAACTTCCATCATGATAATTATGTAGTACTTATGGGTTCGTTACAACTAATCATTATCCGATGGTCGATCGAGCAATAGCGGTTCGACGCTTTCGTTGGTATCGGCGATCTTGACGATGTCTTTATCGACTTTCTTGAGTTCCTTATGGGCATTATTGTAGTGCCCTACCGTCGTGCCGAGGCTATTACCGAGTCGTTGCATGAAGTCCTCATGCTTGGCGATATGAGAACCGAGCTGCCCGACTCGCTTCTGAATGTCTTTGGCCTGCTCCTCGATCTGTAGACTTCGCAATCCCTGCAATACGGTTTGTAGGTATGCAAGTAGTGTCGTTGGACTGACGATGATCACTTTCTTATCTTTAAAGGCATATTCGATCAAATCACGCGCCGAAACACCGGTACCGACTTCTCCAATCAGCAGATCATAATATATCGCTTCGCTGGGGATAAACATGAAGGCAAGCTCCATTGTGTTTTCATCAGGTCTGATGTATTTGGCCGTCTCATCAATACGGTTTTTGAGGTCAACTTTAATTTGTTTAAGCAAGCGCTCTTTCTCTACCTTGTCTTTGGCTTCAATCAAGCGATTATAATTTTCCAGGCTGAATTTAGAATCAATTGGCACTATTTTACCCTTATCTACAAATACCGCCGCATCGACAATCTCGCCATCTTTGAACCGATATTGCATCTGAAAACTATTACTAGGCAATACGTTTTCGAGCACTGTTTGCAAATAATATTCGCCCAACACGCCACGTTGCTTTGGGTTACTTAGCACATTTTGGAGCGATTTCAATTCATCGGCAACATCAACCACTCGCTTGTTAGTCTCATCGAGTTTAGTTAGGCGTTGAGTTACGTCCGCCACCAGCTTCGAACTTGTTTGGAGTTGAGAGGTTAGACTTTTTTGCATCTGTTGGTTGCTATCACTTAGTTCTTTCTGCAAACTATCTTTGAGTTTGGAAATCCCATCATTAAGCGAAGTTAAATCCTGTTTTATCAACCCGACCGATTCATTATTGCCTGACTTTTTTTGACTCATGAAGAGATACAAAACAATGAAAACCACAAATACCAAGATTACCCATAAGAGAACTTCGCTCGACATATACACATTCTAACAGACGTTAGCCGTCCTCGGGTTTATAATGAAAGTCATGAACCTAGACACACACTATATAGCTGCCGAAAAAGTTGCTCAGATTCTACAGAGTAAGAGCTTCGATGCATACATCATCGGAGGTGCAGTGCGTGATTTACTACTCGGCCATCCACCCAAGGACTACGACCTTGTGACTAACGCCACACCCGATGAGCTATTATCTATAGCCGAATTTATCGATCCAAAGTATACCGATTCCGCCCAAGCATATGGCGTTACCCGTATTAAAATCAATGTTAATGACCAAGACATTGATATAGAAATCACAACCTACCGAAGGGATATAGAAGCACATCTTGGAAGGAAATTGACCAAAGTTGAGTTCTCCGATTTGATAGATGACGTTAATCGACGTGATTTTACAATCAATTCTTTGGCACTTGACCCACTAAATCACTGTCTAGTTGATCTGTTAGACGGTGTTAAAGATTTGGACAATAGATTTGTTCGATTCATTGGTAATCCGACAGCCCGCATACAAGAAGATCCATTACGAGTACTTAGGGCTATACGCTTCAAGAACCGTCTTGGTTTCCGCTATAATCAGGCGACTTATGATGCGATAAGCACGGCAATCAAGAGTGATGTTCTTTCTGAGATCGCAGTTGACCGCTTGCGTAACGAGCTTTCTTCGATGTTGCGTCACTCGTCGCGTCAAGAGGCGCTCGAAGATTTAGATAACCTTGGAGCTATCTCAGCCATTCTCCCAGAACTTGCCTCGACCAAAGGTATAGCTCAACCTCATGAATTCCATACTGAAGGCGATGTCTTTAATCACAGCTTACTAGCAGTTCATTATTTGCCGGCTGAAATATCGGTCAGGCTTGCGTGGGCAACACTGTTGCATGACATAGGTAAGACCCCAACTTTCACACCAGCCGAGATTACCGGTGACCGCATAAGATTTGATAACCATCATTCAGAAGGTGCTAAGAGAGCTAGAAAAGTCATGCAACGACTGAACTTCAGTACCAAATTAACAGATGAAATAAGTTGGATGATTCATTACCATATGGCAATTGCATATTTACCCGAAATGCGACCGGGTCATGCTATTACCTTTATGAGCCATCCGGCATTTGAAGATTTGCTAGAGCTACACCGGGCCGACGCCCATGCCGCTTGGAACAAACTTCCCGATGGTGGCTCTTGGACCGATGCCCCTAATTTGAGCATAATCGAGCAAATGTATTCGCAATACATTGCTGATCGTAATGCAAAGAAAGCTCCATCACTTAAAGATGACTTAGGCATCGATGGTACTTGGCTGAAAACAGAATTTAATCTGTCTGATGGAGAACAAATTGGTCATCTTCTCGAGGAATTGCGATTACTATATCACGAAGGGAAACTGCCCGATAAACAAGTAGCCAAATCAACTATTAAGAATATTCTGGATAAATCATGACAAATCTGTTTGTTAAACAAAAACTCCTTATTAATAGGCACTGCATATTTTAGGCATTTTGCTAGCATTATTAGCCCGCAACGTATTGTTTTAATCGACTTAATATTTTTATTTTTTGTGAATTCTCAGAGCTTTCTGCTGTCGTATGCCCAGTGTAGTAATGCCTGCCTCTGACGTGGTCGACATGACCAGTCACCAACATCACAGTGCTTTTTTATCTGCCCTATGTGCCTACGGATATTTTTCCAGCGTTTGATTTGTTTAGCGTCCATCTCTGGGACACGTCGTCCGAGATAATACCTGAAATACCATTGCACCCAGCCGTGTGGGTCTTCTTCAAATATCCAACCTTTACGTTGCCATTCCTTGAGTGGCTGAGATGCCATTATCTTGAAAAAGCTTAGTTCTGGATTGGGACTTCCGGGACTTAACCGAACTCCCTCAAACCAATCATTCGGAAACTCATCAAAATCATTAGCAAAATAATCACCCGCAAAGATTCCGAGCTGAAGCATTTCTTTCGGTGTCAGTTCAGGTTTAAAATCATCGTCGAAATTTTCACCTATTGGCTCCGAGCATGTGTAATCGTAGTTCGATTGCCAGGCTGTATGTACGTGGATTTTGCGCATGATGTTTCTAATTACAATAGTCGCTGGTGCTACCATTTTGTCCATCGCCAGCAGGCAGGGCTTTTACAATACTCGATTCGGAATCTTTTAGATTATCAAGCCAGCAAAGACTGTACGCGTTGAACTGCTTAAAATTAGGATCGCTCTGATTACCGCTCAAGGTAAAGCCATTCTCTTTACGCAAATCCAGCAATCCGAAATCGAAAGAAACATTGTTAAGTTCTTTGAAACCTACCTCTGTTGCTATTACTTCACCAGCCTTTATAAGTACTGGAGTTGATAGCTTTGTGGTACGGGAGTCGTTCGGTTTGGCCTCAGGAAGCGTATCAGCAATTTTCTGGAATTTTGGAGTCAATGTCAGTAGATGATCCAGTTTGTAGGCAATTCCACAGTCATTAATGAAAATAAAATAGTTTTGGACTTCGCCCATTTCTATATATCGACTACCTTCCACTAATCTAGCATCGATAGGTGCTGTGACTTCCACCTTGTTATCTGCCTGCTCAAAACGGAATCCACCATGACCTTTGTAGTTGCCGCCTCTGGTTTGTCCTGGGTACAAAATAGCTGATACTTTAGACACATCTGTTGGAGACTGGACAAGTACTGGATCGTCACATTCAGGTGCGTCACCAGACGCTGCCCACTTTTGACCATCCCATTGCCACAGGGCACCTCCGCTTTCTTGGGCACCTGAGTTATTATCACTAGTTTTCTGATCAACTTGGCCTCTACTCAACTTCTGGTAGGCAACAAACCCAAGTCCACTCATCAATACCAGCACCAAAACAATAACGATTACATGTGCAATTCCCCTCTGATCTCTCACATTACCACCCTTCTTATATTTCTAACTACCCTGCGTTAACAATCGCTAGCGTATTGCCATCAGGATCCTTGAACCAGGCAGCTCGCATTGTACCCATAACCGACACCACCCCTTCGCGAGTAGACCCAGGCATGTCATATTCTTCGAATGAAATACCTTTGGACTGCAGCTCTGCAACAGTTCCATCAACATCAGTGACTTCCCATGTAGCCGAGGTTGCTTGGTTGGTGCCTGAAGTTAACGCTTGATAGATAAACAGCTTTCCTGTCCCGCACTGATAAGTTACTCCGGCTGGGGTTTCGTTTATTGGTTGCAGTCCTAACAATCCTTGATAAAATTGTTTTCCTTCTTCCAATTTCTCGACCGCAATTGTTGCAATAACATTTCCTTCAACAAACATGCATTGTCTCCTTTTAGTTAATTCAAAGTGATGATCTAAAGTCAGGCAGTTCCGTCGCGCCTGCTGGTGCTGCTACTTCCACCTCTTTGTACTCATAGCTAATTGTCGTTGTCTTCTCATCTACCTCAGTTTCTACTTTGATAATGTAATTATCCCTTGTTGAAACATAAAACGTGCTTTTGCTAGTTGGTGTATCGGCAGTCCAAACATCACACTTCCCTTCCGAACAGCTCCTCTTGCCGACATATTTTACATTCGACTTATAGTCCCGCAATTGTTCATCTTTGTACTGGTAATCATCTGGGTTGAATCCTCCGATTTGCGCCTGGGTGGCAGGATATTTAATCCATGCATCATCTATTAGGCTAAAGAACGCATCTGGAGTAATAATTGATTCGATTGTTTTATCACCAGTCAATATTCTGTAATACACAGAATTACTATCAACATCGTAACTGAAGCTAGTAATTGCATCCTGACCTTCAGCTTCGATTGTTGCTTTAAAATCCCTACCTAATGTCGAAGCTGGACTAAAGACGCTAGCATCTGCTGAATCCTGCTGTACTTCAGAGTTGCCTTTATCATCATTTCGGTTTTGTTGCATAACAAAATATGTTCCAACACCCCCAATAGCAATTACTACTACAACGATTACTGCAATCATTACATTTCTATTCACGCTATCATCCTCCGATTATGATTCTCAGTATAGCAAGTAATAAGAATTTCAAATATAGGTTTAAACTATCGATTATTTCGGATTAACGAGCTAAAGATTATTGGCATAATTGTCCATGGTATTTCTGCAGCTGCAGTATAGAGTAGAACCTCTTTACCAAGGAATTTTGCTGCCAATAGTATCGCAATCGACAAATTAATATAGGTAAATGATGAAGAAATCGCTATCTTATCTGATTTATCTCGCCACCACGCTACTTTGTATCCAATGGCCTGAACAGCTGCAAAAACAATTGAGGTTACAATTACAGGAATAACGATAGCCTCTGGGTTGTTTAGATAAACTTCTCGTTGCAAGCTAATAGCTGTGAAAATTAACAAGCCGACAAAGATCATGTTCGCAATGCTGAAAACCTGTTTTTTACTATCAATCCAGTTGCCAGCAATCAGTCTGATCGGTTGCGAAATGACCAAAGGAATGAAGATTACTCGAGCCAGCGTCCCAGCCATTTCCCAATAACTAACATCTACGGTTGCTGTTGTTAGTACTCCAAACAGAAATGGAACTGTTAAAGGAGCGATCAAAGAGGTTAAAACGGTTATGACAACACTAAGCGTTGCATTTCCCCTAAAAGCCCCTGTTAGGGCAGCCGAGGCGACACCAGCAGGCATGCTTGTGAGGAGCAAAACGCTCAGTGAAATATTCTGTCCAAATGGCAGAGCCAGCAGATACAATGCCGTTGGCACAACCAGCAGGCACATAATCACTAAATAGATCTGAAATACAGGCTGTTTGATGTGTGAAAACAAATCCCTCAGATCGATTCTTAGGAAAACAATCAGCAGAACTGACATGGTAACGTACTCAAGCCAACCTAGTATCTGTTCCCCGCCACCTGGTAGTACAACACCTAAGATCGCACCTACAACCAAAATTATCCAAAACCTCTGCTCAAGAAAATCCAAATACTTTTTCATCCACTCATCATATCACTTATGAATTTCTGTACATTTTCCCATCTGTTAAGGGTCGAACCCTTTGTTTGCATCCTTCGGGGTGTTAGTCCATGAATCCAATTTTATTTTGTAGCTTAGTCCATGTCCGTGGGCCAACGATACCGTCCTGTGTTAGCCGGAATCTTGCTTGGAATCTTATTACTGCTCCTTTGGTCTTTTGACCGAACACGCCATCTCGCGGACCGGGTTGAAAGCCTCCGTACTTCAGCAACTGCTGGAGATGAAGAACGCATGGGTGTGTAGTGTTGGTGCTGATACTTAGCGTTGGCTTCCGCTCATAGCATTTACCCAAAGTCCATGGCTGTGGCTTGGCTGCAACTTCATTTGTTGGTAGATATACTGCCCCAAATGAGAATACAGATACTGCAACAATGGCAACAATAATTAGTTTTGATGAAAATTTGTTCATATTAACTCTCCTCTTACTCAATTACTTTACTATCTGAAAAATATTAACAGATATAATTACATTTGCAACCATAAACACAAAGATAACAATTGTAATGAATATTTAAGGCATGGTATTACAGCCCCTACGCTTATATCCACTTAGCTTCTGTGGTGTTTTATTATATATTCCGTCAGTAAATACTACGGCAAATCAAGAAGATTACGCTTTCTCCGCTCATTGTTTTCTTCTGCCCATTCACGAAGCCTTTGTTCAGCCTCGTCTGGGTCACCGGTACCACTTCTCACGGCTTTAACCGCCTTTTCTAACGCTAATCCTCCTACCATACTTGAGACGGCTTGGTCGTCTGGCTGAAGCTCTAGGTTCTCTCTACCTATTGCAGTTGCAGGGTCATACGTTTCAGAGTTTGATCCAACTTCAGCTGGTGGTGGTGTATCTGGTGACATTTCTTTTTTGTTTTATATTAATACTCAATAATATATTATCACATTTCTGTATCTTTTGCAAGTCTTTAATCTTATGGATTGTCTTGAGCCCGCACCTAAAGCCTGGCGCTTCAAGTAGTCCAATAGCCTATAGTCCCGCCTAGCGAAAAGTTTATTTGGTTAATTCTGAAACAGAAATTCGTTTTTGGTCGGTGGTGTCACGGTCGCGGATAGTAACTGTGTCGTTTTCTAGAGTTTCAAAGTCGACGGTGATGCAGTGTGGAGTACCGATTTCATCTGAGCGGGCATAGAACTTACCGATGTTTCCGCCACTGTGCCATTCGACTCGGCCGTACTTTTTCTGCAACGATTCGTAGATTTCCTTCGCCTTAGCGACCAGCTCTGGTTTGTTACGAGCTAGCGGTGCGACAGCGTATTTCACTGGGGCGATGTTCTCAGGTAAAGCAAGCCATGTTCGGCCGTCTTCCTCGCGGTAGCTTTCTGCAAGGACGGCCAGTAAGTTGCGATCGAGTCCAAATGTCGGCTCGATAACATGTGGCACGAAGGCTTCTCCGCCTTCTTTGGGACGGTATTCGAGCTTGGCACCGCTGTGCTTGGCGTGATTACTTAGATCAAAATCAGTTCGGTATGCCACAGCCGCGATTTCTTTGGTTCCAAACGAGAATTCGTACTCGAAATCAATCGTTCGTTTGCTGTAATGAGCGCGGTCTTCCTTGGGCACATCGAGTTCGTGAACCTTTTTAGTGTCCAAACCGATAGCTTCGCACCAGCTGTAGAAATTCTTTACCCAGTTATCAAACTCTTTCTCCCAATCCTTCTCCTCGATGAAATACTCAAGCTCCATGATCTCAAACTCTCGCACCCGGAAGATAAACTCGCGAGGTGAAATCTCATTGCGAAAGTTCCGTCCAATCTGCGCAATACCAAACGGAATGTCGGGATAAAAGCTATCCACAACATTCTTAAAGTTTACAAACATACCTTGGGCTGTCTCAGGCCGTAAAAATGCTTTGGCTTCATCGTCATGCACAGGACCAACAAAGGT
>CAZFKV010000003.1:18618-23631 GCA_964519575.1 uncultured Candidatus Saccharibacteria bacterium
AGATTAGAAATATTGCGCTTCAGCTGGACACCAAGCGGACCGTAGTCATAGGTACCCGCCAACCCACCATAAATCTCACTACCTTGATATAGGAAACCTCTGCGCTTAGCCAGACTGGTTAGTTGTTCTAAAGAAGCCATTACATTAGTGTACCTTGAGTATCGATGAAACTAAAATTACCTATAGTAATTTACTACAATATTTAATTGACAAAACTATAATTTTTTGTTATTATTATTTTAGTAAACGAAGAAACAAAAATGCCACCAAACTCACAAGAATTACCACCAGCTGAACCTGAAGCAGCGAATACAGGGGATTTACCTATTATCCCTGGTACTGGAGGTGCAGTTGATTTAGGGGCAGTGTATTCAGGACCTACATTAGAAGTAGTAACTCCTTTGGAAACTCTTAATAGTGGCACATCGACTGTGGATACTGTAGACGAACCAGGTGCGGGAGAAACACTTGTTGACGAAACAAGCAAGGAAAGGTTTTGGCGAAGAGCTGGCGTAGTGGCAGGCATAAGTATGATTGCAACAGGTGCAGCTGCAGCGTTAAACTTAATTCCAGAAAATTCAATCGGAGATCTTCCAGATGCCGTAAGAATCGGTGGCTCAATTGCTTATGGCTTAGCAGGAGTAAATACACTTCATACACATGCAAAAGGAAGCTTTAAATCTGCAGCAGAAAGGGTCTCTAACCGTCTAAGACGTACCCTAAAACCCGACGCCACTGAAGAACAAGCATAACCAACTACAACTCAAGGTAATTACATCTATCCGTTGTCAGCGATTGTGTTCAACAATTCGAATTATTCCTCTGCTTGTACAGAATATTCGATTGGCTCTTCAATAACTGTGTGTACCTGAGAAAGGAGTATTATGTTGTTTCAGTGGTATCTTCTTGATTAGCAGTTTCGTATTCATCAGACCTAGCAATTACATCCTGAACTCCTACTAGCAACTCTGCTTTTTCTACTAATGTCACACCTCGCAGTCTTCTGTGCAGTGGTTTGCCAAGACCGCCTTCTTCAAAATTAGTTACATGTCCGTCTTTTGTAATTGTCGCACGAGTAATCGTATGCTTACCATTTGTATGATCAACTAGGTTCAGATTCACCCCTTTGTGCTCAGCACCAGAGAACAGAACTAATCTAGCAATTTCCCCACTCTCATCCCGTTCTATAAATCGTTTATGCTCTCCTGTTTCGAGTTCCTCTTGCAGTCGTCCGCCGACTACTCTGAATTCATCCATTACTTCTTGGGCTATAAGTTTTTGAATTCCCCCTTCAGTTAAATCTTCAGTCGTAACATCTGCAAGTGGACTATCCGTATCCAAGGCCATATCGGGATGTTCACCTGCAGTAATATCAGCCTCGCCTTCTCCTTCTGGTAAACCCTCGGCCATATAAAGTCCAATATTTCTTCTTAAGCTTTCGGGGTTGGTGGCTGAGAATCTACTGCTTTATCGGCGTCTGAGGGTTCTGGATCAATATCTATGGCATGGTTAGTCTCGTGGATTTCTTGTGCAAGTGCCTGCACTACGAGGGCTTGGGTTTGTGCAGCGTTGAGATGTTCATTCAGCATAGTGTCAGCTTCATTGCTAAGCGCATCAGCCGTGGCAATACCTTCACTCTCTGTTATCTGAGAAGAATCACTACGTTTATGTATTTCACCATCATCTGAACCTATAGGAGCTACTGCACTCCAAGCTAATTCTGTTTCAGCTTCCTTTTTCTTATCTTTATAAGCGACTAGTCCTTGACGTAAGGCATCACTCTTGGCCACTGCTTCTGGATTTGGCTCTAAAGTTAATTCACTATCAGGACCAATATGATCAATTAGTTTATCTGCTGATGTATATTCGGCATTAGAGGGTTGGTCGGCGTGGACGCCTGCCCTATCTGCATCACCTGCTCTAGCTTGGATTGGCGCTTCTGTGACACTCATAACTATTCTCCTGCTTCTGGTGCATCTTCGGCACCTTGTACATCTACTTCTACGATCTGACCCTCGTCCTCAGGCGCACGAACAGCAATCACTCGTACTTCACCTGTATCGGCACGTTCTACTCTTGGCGGTCTCCCGGTAGCTCGAAATGCGACCTCTAGTGCCTCATGGTCACGGCCATGCAGAGCGCCCGGGACGTCACCAGCTACAGCCTGCTCAATTGCGGCTCTGCCTGCTGCTGTTCGTCCGAGACTAGCGGCAACGGTATGTCCTTGTTGTACTCTATATTTATCTGCAGCGGGGGAAACCCCTTCTTTATGTGCTCGACTAACATCATCATCTGTGGCCAATAGAGCTCTACTTAAGCGAGATCTCCAGCCTTTTCCGCTAGGTTTTCCAGTTAGTGTATCTGTGTCCGACATGTTTATACTTTCTGTTTTTTTAGATTTAACAGCTCTATATTAGCATAAGCTTTACTCTTTGTCAATATTAGATGCTGTTAGCTTGTGTGATTGGCTATAAGGAGCCTAAGACTTTGGATACCAAGCTCTGCCAAACCTTTACCATCCTTGATGTTAGCGAGACTCATAGGTTCGAGATGGAGAGCTAATCGCCACAGTTTGATGTGGTCGGAAGTAAATACATCGCCCTGATGAGAAGTGGTCCGACCAAATGTGCCTTCGTCGGGATTGAATAGATAATGGGCGTTTTCATCAAGCGGTTTCCCGTCAGAGTCAGTCGTCAGGTTCGGCGTATGACCAAGCTGTGCTAGTAGTCGCAGGCTCCACCATGTTTCGGCCAATCCCAATTCCAGACCGTCATTTAGAGCCTTGAGGTATTCAGCCAACAATTGATAGAACTCGGCGCCCTCAGTCTCCTCAACCAGAATATTGATCTGTTTGAGCCCAGCAAAAGCTTGTTCACTTCGTTCATATGATTCGAGTATTCCATCACTCAATTGCTGTTTCATCCGGGCCGAACGCAGCACATACATGTCACCTTTGCCTTCAATCAGCGTCATTTCATTTATAGACAGTAATTCCAAACCACCAGCTAGTTTGGATTTGAGCTTGCGCACTGCTCGCGCCATGACAGAGACTTTGCCAAGCTCCTTGGACAGCACCGTTACGATTCGGTCTGCTTCTCCATAATTAACTCGTCGGAGAATTATGGCATCTGTAACGATTGATTTCACTTGATTAATTCACCAACTATTTCTGCGAGCTGTGCCGGCCTCGTCGTGGGTTTGTGGCAGTAACTAATCACATTTAGTCTTTTCCAGATATCGTCAGAATTGGCAAAATCAGCTTTGGGAACTGAACTCAAAATTATCACCGGAATCCGTGACCAATCAGCGTATGACATCATTTCGTACAACACAGTAATCCCATTATGCACCGAAAGGACGATATCCAGAACAATGATATCTGGCTTGATTTCATCAATGGCGTCGAGGGTAGCCTGAGCTGAGCTGGCGCCGGTCACCGAATGACCCGCTTGCTGTAAGCCAGATATGTACTGACTTCTTGCGATCGAATCGTTATCCACGACAAGGACTAAAGCCATCTTAAAACAACCTTAACTGCTCGTTTGCTGGAATCAGTAGTACGAAGCAGTTACCTTCTCGCGCTGGAGCATAATTAACAGAACCAGCAATTTTTGTTGCCAACATGCTGGCAACGTATATTCGTAAACCAGTATTTTCTGGTTGCTGAGGAATAGGCTGTGCTATTTTCCCCAGGTGCATCGATGCACGGTCATAATCTCTTTTGCCTACCTGAATAGCCTGATCTCGAACCAGCACCGAAATATGATTCTCACTCACTCGGATACTAATCGTAATCGTACTTTCATCTGGTGATGTCCGACTGGCATTGTCGATGAGATTATATAAAATATGATGCGCCATCAGTGAATCAGTGGCAACGGTGGCCACTCTTTGTCTTGATTTAACGATAATTTCCTGTTTGCGAAGACTAATCTGGAAATCTAATTCCATAATTACTTGCTGGATAATTTTGCGAATATCGAAGGTAGATATATCAACCAGTCGATGTCGAAAACTAGAGATTAGGTTGTCTATTGTTTTCAACATTTGATTAGTCTGTTGTTCAATAATTTTGACTGATTCTTCGAGATTTGATTGATTGGTCAAGCTATTTTGGTTCGCTATATGGGTTAGTGGTGACTGCAACTCCTGCATTAGCGCTACTAGGGTCTGTTGCTCCGACTTTTTGAGTTCATCCATCAGTCCGAGTTTAACAAATAATATAACCGTTATGGTGCTTATGCTTCTCTGTTATTTACATATTTAAGCTCAAGGATTTTAAATATGTAGCTAACAATCAATAATCAAAGAACAAAATATCAGTTGCGATTATGTTGTTAAATATTAAACTTGAAAGATTCTAACAAAGTGTCGAAATCCGCCAAAAAGTCTTCACTTTCAGTCCAAATCTTTAGAGTCTTGTCACGCAAAGGCAAAATGACCATTGAGCCACGATCGACATCTTCGAGTTGTCCGTCCAGTCTGACACCTTCAGTATCATTAAAGGTGACAGCCTTTACTTTGACTTCACCCTTCTTAATTATGCTTAGGTAAGGTCGTAGTTCGTCGCTGTATGGACTATTAATTAGCTGAAGCCTAAACGCGTATGAACGCTCGTTTTCATTATCGGTACGCACAATCCCTGGATGGAAATAAGCATTAATTTGTTCGCTACCTTGAACAGTCTGGTCAAGCGAGCCACTCCAAATCTTCGGATATTTAAAGGATATTCCCCCAAGTAAATCCGGTCCATCAAAATCCAAATATGGTTCTTTTTCTTTCTGAATAAATTTGGCTTGGAGTTCACTCTCGTAATCGTCTTTGGCTTCGGCTACTACATCGGCAGCATACCGATCTCTATTTACTCGGGCGTCTTTGAGTTGAGAAAAGGCGTATATATTCAGACCAATCAGAACAATAATTACGAAGCCGGCACCGGCCATCATGATTATTGATTGGTTGGTTATTCCTCGTTGGTCATTTCGTATTTTCATAAATTTGATTATACCATGC
>CAZFKV010000004.1:0-21869 GCA_964519575.1 uncultured Candidatus Saccharibacteria bacterium
AAGTTTAAGTTTTTTGGCAATATCTTGTAGAAAATCTTTGGAGATTCGTTTGGCTGCTTTCTCAGATAGAGAAAACTCAGCACGCAATGAACCAGGCTGTGAAAGCTTACTCTTTTTGATTGTTCTGGATTGAATCGGTGACATATCTGTTACTCCTTTATACTAAAAATCCCGCTCTTGTGCTATGAGCGGGATGTATATTTTTCTTAATTTTGTGAATTAGATAACTACCCGCTCGTATGCGTATACAAAGTAAAAATAGTTAAAAATCCAACGAACCATAAATAAAACCATACGCTTTAACAGATAGTGTGTCAATTATTTTGTTAGAAACCATCAGAAACGTTGGAATGAAAAACATCGACAATTTTAGTGCTTTCTTTGGAATTGAAATTATACAAATAATCAGATGTTTCATCTCTGGTATCCACTCGATAGACCAATAAATCTCCACGTAACCATTGGAGTGGATCTTTTAACCCACTTTTAGCAAGTACTACACTGTCTTCGCCAGTTTCAATATCTGTGATGATCAAGGTACCTTTACCGTCTCTTTTCTCAACATATACTGCTTGTTTTTTGTCAGGTGATAATGAGTAATTAATTTCGAGCAAATTAGCTGGTTTCCCTTGAAGGGTTGTTTGCATACGAGTACTAAAATCAAAGCTAAACCATTTAGACTTCTCTGCTACCTCGTAGACAATTCCCCCGAAGCGATTTCTGTACAGTGTATAGATACTATTACTATTAATAATTGAACGATCATTGCTCCCGTCGACACTGACAGATCGAATACCGCTAACCGAGCTACTGGCAAAATCAAATGGAACGTAATAAACATTTCCATCATTGAGAATAATGTCTTGAAAGTAGTTGGATTTTGCTATTTCTTTTGTCTGATCATTCTCGACATCGTAACTTCTAATTTTCATCCTACTTGAATTGCCGATACTAGAACCGGCTACAACAGAGCTGAAAATAAGCCTACCTTCCCACCAGCCAACCACACTAATGTTTTCTGCTGTGGCGATTGTGCGAATATCTTGGCTTTCTAGATTGATAACATCTAGGTTGTGCAATAAATATCCTTCACTATTTCGTTTACCAGCCCGAGTTGAGATAAGTGCTGCCGTGGAGCCATCTGGACTAATCGAGATATTAATATCTGCCTCTTCATCTCCTGTTGGGTCTATGAGCTGTGCTTCATTTTGCCCATCGAGGTCAATCGAATAAACTCCAAAATCACCGTTGTTTCGTTGACTAATGAAATAGTGTTTTCTCTTAGGTATTAGTTTAAGAGTTTGTTTGTCAGCTTGGGTGTTGATCTTATATTTTCGTTCACCATGATCATCCCCAGCCACACTCACTTCAATTGTCTTTTCGCTGGTGGGCTCAATTACTAGTTCTGCAACACCCGTTTCATCGCTCACTGCACTACTGTTCTCGTAGCTTACATTGGCATTGCTAATTGGTTTTTCAGAAAAATTATCAATTATTTGCAGGCTGAAGCGACTACCTGACGTTTCTAGATTGATATCTTCAAATACATTAGGCCCGAAACCCAGAACAACCTCCTTTTTAATCTTCGTAAATCCTGGTTGTTCGATTATTAATTCTGTTTGACCGTGCAACATTCTATCTTTGATGAAACGACCTTCGCTGTTGGTCTCGCCACTAACTCCGGCAAGTTTCACATCCACACCCGATAAAGGTAGTCTGGTTTTGGCATCACGAATCACAAAAGAAACCCTCGTTCTTAAGCCAGCAAAATTAAGTATCATGTATCTGGTGACAGGAACAGCAAATAGTATGATTAAAGTAAGTGCAATTAATCCTGAAAAGAACTTTAGCCGGAATACCTTGCTGTGCCATTTATTCTTGAACCACCTGCCAAATCTATGATGTTTCTTCTCTTCTCCGGTCAATGATTCGTCAGGATTAACAACTTCTTTGTCGTCCTGCTTTTCATTAGCTTCTTCGTTGGTTGACTCTTCTTCGACTAACTCACTTAGCTTTGTATCTTCTGGGTTATCTGTTTCTTCTTCAATTATTTTATCCAACTTTTCATCCAATTCATTCTCTGGCACTCCCGAATCTTCTGCAACTTCTGAATCCACATCATCTGAACTTATTTTTTCGACTTCGGGCAAAATAGGGCTATCTAGTTCCTTGTCTGAATCTGTCAATTCTACAATCCTCTCTTGGGGATTGTCGTCAGAATTATCCATTTCATTATCTATTACTTTTATTTTCGCCATAACTATAAGCATTATAGCTAAATACTGACACTTTTGCTCCATAGTTAAGTAAGCCATTCTTTTCTCAAATTCCTAATGCTCTTTCCAACCTGCCTGCCGGCAGGCAATAATCCTTTCTTTTCCAAAGAAAGGACGTATTTGTTGGTACAAAGTATCTTTACTTGCTTCTTGGAAAGAACAACGAATTTATAAGTTAGTCAAACTTTTTGATTCCATCTGTATCAAGATTTTCTAACAATTCTTGAACCGTTTTCTTGAGAAGCGGATGTATGAAATCAGGCGCTATCTCGGCAAGTGGAACCAGCACGAAAGCACGTTCGTGCAAGAATCGATGTGGAATAGTTAAGTGTTTTGAATTAATCTGTTCGACTCCATAGAACAGGATATCGATATCAATCTCACGTGGTCCCCAGTGTTCTTTTCCTTTTCTGCCTAGCTCGTTTTCAATTTGCTTTAGTTTATTAAATAAATCTTCTGGACTTAATTTCGTCCTAAGCACTAAACAAGCATTGAGAAACAAGGGCTGGTCTTCCTTCCCCCATGGTAGCGTCTCGTAGACTGAGGAAATCTTCGTAACCACACCAATCTCAATTAGCTTATTTATGGCACTTGTCAGGAACGATAGTCTATCCCCAACATTGCTCCCAATACTAATCAATACTTCCTTCATGAATGCGCCTTGGTGCCTTTTGTAATTTGTTTTCTGCGAACAATGAGGATGCTTACAATAGCAAGACCCCATATAAATACATACACCGGCACCACCATTTCGATTAGTTCTATGCGTTCAATAGCAAGAAGTCCCACAGTTACTCCAAACAAGTACAAAACCCAACTTATAAGTGATTCGGTATACGGAGCTTCGTAAGTCTTAATCAAGAGCAATGTTCCCGCTACTGCCTCAACAAATAATGACGAAAAGATGGCAACTAGAGGCTGGTCAGTGATTACCCAAAGCAATAACCCAAAACTCGCAATAACGATGCCCCATTTATCGCGCTTTTTTAAATTCCCATAACCATACTTAAATGAAAGCAGAAAGAAAATTATGCTCGATAAACTAAAGATAGCTGAAATAATTGTTGCCTGATTAAGACCCTCTACTAGTTGAGCGAAGAATATTATTAGCCAAATTAAGGCCCATAAAAAGAATGCTCCTCGTTCTATTTTCGTTTCACCCTTTAAAACACTTCTAAGATAAAACAGAGATGAAGTGATAATCAGTACTGATGATATCAACATAAAAATCTGATTATACATGTGCCGCCCCACGGTGCTTGGCTAGCAAGATAATCGCTACGACAAGCGCATCTGCTATGAAAATATATGTTGGAAATAATGAATTAAGCACAGAATGACTTTCTATTGCAAAAATTCCAAGTAGTGCTCCGAGCGACGATACAGACCACATCAGTATTGGTTCAGTTGAGGGCTGTTTCCATGTTTTGATTAAGGTCAGACCAACCCCGATGCCATCGATAAAAAGAATAATAAACAGACTTAACAAAGGATCTTTAGTCACCGCCCAAAGAATCAGAGAAAGCGCTACTACAAGTAGAGATACTTTATCTCGACGATCGGACCCACCAACGCCATACCTCAGTGACAGCAGAAAAATAACGGTAACATTGAAGCTATTAAAAAGTGTGAAAATTAGCTCAAGCAGCTTCGAACCTTCCACAATCTGAGCGGCTAGGAATGTATAGCTTATAAGTGCGAATAAAAACCACGTAACCCGTTGCGGCTTACTCCCACCCGCAATCATGTCCCATGCATAGTAGGCTAGGCTGATAAGCAAAACGACAGAACTCGCTACACTGAAATACTGCTCAATCATGGACTGAGGCGATTGAGATCTCGCGGGAACAATGTCGCTTCTTTGACACTGTTCACTCCAACGATTTTTTGAGTCAGACGTTCAAGACCAAGCCCGAAACCACCGTGTGGTGGCATGCCGTACTTCATAGCGCTCAGGAATGAAACATACCCCGCGTCATCTGGGTTGCCACCAGCGAGGTCCTTCAGCTGCTTTACGACTGTTGCATAGCTATTCTCACGCATACTGCCAGTAGTAATCTCTACTCCACGAAACAGAAGATCAATTCGATCTGCGATTTCAGGATTATCAGAATTTGCTTTGTGGTAAAACTTCATTTCACTGGCTGGCCATTCACTGACGAAGACCGCTTCACTGCCAAGATTCTTCTTTGCATATTCACAAATCCATCGCTCTTCGTCAGGACGCAAGTCCTTTTCACCGTTAGTGTTTTCGCCGGTGGCTTTGGAATATTTTTCGTGGATCTCTGACATTGAAATTACTGGTATTTTCTCGGCTAGTACTGGCTTAGTCTGGTTCCGTCTCTTCAGAGCATCCTCGTGTTTGTCCCACACTTGCGTCACCACAGCATGCAGTAATCCACTCAAGAAATCCTCGAGATCTGCTAGTGTGATGAATCCCATTTCTCCATCGACGCTGGTGTACTCAGTCATGTGTCGCGTCGTGGCACTTGGCTCTGCCCGATAAACTGGTGCGATTTCATAGACACGCTCAAAGACACCAACCATCATTTGCTTATAAAACTGCGGGCTTTGGGCTAATGTAGCTTCCTTACCAAAATAATCCAGCTTAAACACTTCTGCACCACCCTCCGTTGCTTCTGCAAGTAGTTTTGGCGTATGGATTTCAACGAAATCATTAGCGTCAAAGTAATTTCTGATTGCACGCGTTACCGTTGCCTGAATACGGAAAATGTCAGCTTCCTGAATGTTCCGTAGTCCAACGGTACGATGCTCGAAAAGAGTGTCTTGATTTTCTGGCTTGTGGTCCAGCGGTTTATCGATTTCTATCGGTGGTTCGTCGGTGACCGCCTCGATTATCGTAAGTGATGGATCATGAATCTCAGATCCGCCAGGTGCCCGCTCATCAGCAATAACATTACCTTCAACAGTTAATACTGTGCCAATCTGCAAACCACGAAGCTTCTCTACTTCGTCTTTGTCCTCAATCAAAACTTGTATTAGACCAGAACGATCTCTGACATTAATAAAGTTAAGTCCTCCAAGCTTGCGCTTCTTATGAAGCCAACCTGAAATGGTGACTTTACCGTCAATGTGGTCTTTTAAATCTCGTGATAAAACTCGCATACTGCTATAAAGTATAGAGTATCTGTCATCTGTTCGAAAGAAGATTCTAAATAATACTTCTAGCCTTCTTAGCTGACTTTTGCAAGGCTACCGCTCGCATATCATCGTATTGGTCAAATTCATCGACTATTTCTTTGCCGAGAATTTCTTCGATAACGTCTTCTATGGTGATAAGCCCTACAACTTCCGAGAACTCATTCAAGACAATAAACATATGATGTTTTGTCTTAAAGAAGGCATTGAACACATGATCAAGATGCATTTTCTCGTTTATAAAGTAGACTTTGTTGCTCATAGCATCTTTGGCTTTGGCTTTATTTCTAATGTCTATTAAGTCGTGCAGAAAAAGCGTGCCCACGATCTTATCAGGAGATTCATCATATACTGGGAAACGGCTAAAGCCACTCTCATGTAGCTCATTAAGCACATTTGGTGACAGCACCACTTCCCGCTCAACTGACTTGATGGCGCTTCGAGGGGTCATAATATCTTTGACTTGCTTATCTCCGAACATTAAGGCATGTTCAACGATACGAAGCTCATTTTTATTGATATTACTTTCTTCACTCTGGCTATGATCGGCAATTATTTTAATCAACTCATTTTTAGTAAATATTGATGGCAATTCCGAGCTGATTTGATTATCGATTAGCTTGCTCAATGGATAGGCTATGGGACTTAAAATCAACATGAGCTTGTCGATAACCCAAGCAAACCTAGCCCCGAGAAACAATGCCTGTTTACTAAATACTGCTTTCGGCACGATTTCTCCGAATAAAATAATCATAATTGTAGCAAGTACAATTGCAAGTAAACCTGACATTAAACTAGTGAAGAAAACTGCCAAACTGGCGTTAATCAACACATTGACTATCAGCAAAGAAACCAGAAGTTGATTACCGCGGACTCTAATTGGGTATATCATTGCAGCATCTTTATTACCAAGTTCCATTTTTCGTTTCAGTTCATGAGTGCTTAATGAAAGGATTCCTAGATTCAAACCAGAAAATAAGGCTGAAAAAGCTAGTAGCAATAACGTTGTAATTATGTCGCCCATCATCATTAGCATTATAACCTAATCGATGTATTTGCTATTATGGATATCAGTAAGGGGAATACACATGAGCAATAAAACATTCTTTATAGTTATCGCAGTTATAGTCATCGGGGTTCTTGGTGGAGCTGTATATTATGCAAATCTAGATAAATCGAATAACGATAAAAAGAAGACCGAAATTACGACGGTTACAAACACTGACCACATAGAGGGTCCCGCGAACGCAAAGGTAACTTTAATTGAATATGGTGATTTCCAATGTCAATTCTGTGCGTTACTACATCCAACACTAGAAGAAGTGTTACCAGAATACAAAGATAATGTCAGATTTGTTTTTCGCCACTATCCAATTATTAGTAGCCATCCGAACGCTCTCGTAGCTCATCGTGCCGCAGAAGCAGCTGGTGAACAGGGCAAATTCTTTGAAATGTATGACTTGCTTTACCAAGGTCAGCAGGACTGGAATACAGATAAAACACCTATAGAAATCTTTAAGAAATATGCTAAGAAGATTGGGTTGGATTCAGATAAGTTCATGAAAGATTTCGACAGTGAGAAAGTGGCTGATGCAATTAGAGCTGATAAGGAGGGAGGTACTGAGGGCGGAGTAACATCAACACCGACTCTATATCTCAATGGCAAGCAAATCGAAAATCCAAGATCATCAGATGATCTACGAAAGCAATTAGACTCAGCTATAAAATCAGCTAACTAAGACTTATTTAATTTCTAGTAATTTTAATAAGGCAAATTACAAATGATAGATTCCGATAAATATTCCTACATGTAGAGCAAAGGTAGAGATAATTTCTCTACGCTCACTGTTACTTTGGCCGATCTTATTATTCGTACCTGTATCGGCACTTGTGTCCTCCTCACTTATCCACTCCTTTTTGTTTCCAAGGAGTATCTAAATAACCTCGTCGCTATCGAGAAGTATTTTAGAAAGCTCCTTAGTTTGTTTTTGTTTTTGCCTCACTGGCAAGATACATATGTTCTCAAATTACACGTCTTTGGTCAAGTGTGTATGAACTAGAACCAACGTTGGCGACGAAATAGAGACAGAAGCATCATCGATATAACCAGAATAACCAACAGAACAAAACCAAAGGCCCAAGAAGAGTGTGCAAATGGTAGCTTGATATTCATTCCATAGATACCGCTCACAATCATTGGTACGGTCATAATTACCGTCAAAACAGTTAATTGACGCACCACTTGGTTAAGATTGTTGCCCATGATAGTGGAATAAGCTTCGCGAATGTTTACGATGGTTTTAATATTAGTCCGACTTGATTCAATGGACTGTTCATTATTGAGTAATAGATCCTCTAAAAGGTCTTCGTCTTCGTCATAAAGCTTTATGTGTCTTCCTGTTAGTAGCCGTCGAAGTATTGCATTAGTTGGAGCGAGCGAACTCAGGAAATCGTCTAACTGGTCTTCAATCGCAACAAAATTAATAAAGTCTTGGTTACGAATCGTTTCCCTCCTCAGTCTGGAACGAGTAGCTTTTATCTGACGACCAATCGAAGTTAATTGCAAATCATAGCCCTCAATGACTCTATTGAGCAGTTGCAGAAGTAACTTAGTCCGCTGAGTAGTAACTACATCAAAGCGACCGCTCAGCATACTTTCGAGCTGTGGTAGCTTTTTCGATGAAACAGTGATGAAAACAGACTCACTCATAATGATAAGTAGAGGCATGGTGTCTATCTGTAACTTTTCATCATTGTAGACAAACCGTGTAAATACATAGTTCTGATTATCTTCCACTTCAAAACGAGGGACCTCGTCGGCATCAAGGGCGTCATGCAGGTGCCCTTCATCCAAATTATACTGCGAGACTAATTGAGCTATTTCATCTTCACTAGGGTTCTCTACATAAATCCAAGCACCTTTCTTTGGCTCTGAAATCTCTTCCATATTACTGTCGGTAGATTTGGTACTACGATAAAAATAACGAATCATACCCTTAAGACTAGTCGTTAATCGTAGTAAGGTAAAGGGTTATTTACAAAAGCTACGCGCGTTTGCGAACATCTCTAGCCACGGACTATTGTATCCCCAGTCACTTGGAGACCAGCTTAATTGTTTGGTCAAGAACACACGTTCCGGGTGTGGCATCAGAATCATTGCTCTACCATCATCACTTGAGAAGCCCGTCATTCCATCTGGTGAGCCATTAGGATTAGCCGGATACTGCTCGGTAGCCTTACCGTAATTATCAACAAATCGAAGCGACACATGAGCATTTGATTTTGCCTTTTCTGTTTCAAATACTGCACGTCCTTCACCATGGGCTGTCGGTATTGGTAGTTTGCTACCCCCCATACCTTTAAAAAAGATACTTGGCGACTCAACAATTTCACTCATAACTAATCGGGCTTCGAACCGCTCACTACTGTTCTGCATAAACCGTGGCCAATTATCTGCACCGGGTATCAGATTTTTTAACAAAGAAAATGCTTGGCATCCATTACACATACCGAGACTAAAACTATCTTCACGTTCAAAGAAATCCTTAAATTGTCGGCGTAGTAATTCATTAAACAGAATCGTTTTCGCCCAGCCACCACCTGCCCCGAGTACGTCTCCGTAACTAAATCCACCACAGGAGGCGATACCGGAAAATTCTGATAGTTTATGGCGACCTGCTAAAAGATCTGTTGTATGGACGTCGACGGCCGTGAATCCAACTCGGTCAAAAGCAGCCGCCATTTCAACATTACCGTTCACACCTTGTTCACGGAGAATAGCGACTTTTGGCTTAGCTTTTATCTGTTGTCTTTTTTCACTCACCTTCAAATTAAATGTAAGTTCTGCATGAAGACCTGGATTCTTTTCATCAGCTAGAAGTTTAAACTCGGATTCTGCTGTTTGAGGATTATCACGTCTCTTTTGAATTTCATAACTGGTTCGACTCCAAGTTTGCAATAAATCATGTACAGCAAAGCTAGCATCCCCGATCACTAGATCAAGCTGCTTGGTGGGCTTCCCAATAACTGATGCGTTTTCAAACCTGCTAAGTACTAGTTCAATATCTTCATCTTTGACTTGGATGACAGCGCCAAGTTCTTCGTTGAATAGACCTCGCAAATCCTTTTGTAGGGTGGTTTTAATCCCTGCTCGGCCTGCAAAACACATTTCCGCGAGAGTTGTAAATAACCCGCCGTCACTCCGATCGTGATAGGCCAATATCTTTTCTTCTTGATTAAGCGATTGGATGTTCTCAAAAAAAGATTTTAGCAATGATGAATCACTCACATCTGGTGTTCTATTACCAAGTTGCGAATAGACTTGAGCAAGCGCTGAGCCACCGAGTCTGGTATTGCCAGGTGCAAGATCGATGAAAATTAAACTGGTTTTATCATCGGCAACCAGCTGAGGTGTTAACGATTTATTCACATCAATTACTGGTGCAAATCCACTTATAATGACACTGAGAGGGGATACAACTGATTTTTTCTTATCATCGTCCTGCCAGTCGGTACGCATGCTCAGCGAGTCTTTCCCGACAGGGATTGTCAACCCCAACTCAGGGCAAAGCTCGATACCGACGGCCTTAACTGTCTCATAAAGAGCTAAGTCTTCATGATTGGTCCCACTTGCTGCCATCCAGTTAGCGCTGAGTTTAATATCAGACAGCTTTTCGATCCGCGCAGCAACCATGTTAGTTATCAGTTCACCAACCGCCATTCGTCCACTAGCAGTTGGGTTAGTTAACGCTAGCGGAGTACGCTCACCCATCGCCATGGCTTCACCATGCACACCATCGAAATCGGTTGCCGTCACCGCAACATCTGCAACAGGCACCTGCCAAGGACCTACCATTTGGTCACGAACATTAAGCCCGCCAACTGTTCGATCACCGATTGTAATCAAGAAAGATTTGCTCGCAACAGCTGGCAATTGCAATACTCGCTCCACTGCATCTTCAAATTTTACATTAGAAAAATCAAATTTCACTCGATCTTTTATCTGGTTTGTTTTTACTGCTTTCTCCAATTTTGGAGGCTTGCCGAATATTACATCCATAGGGATATCGACCACATTATTTTTAAACTCACTATCACTAACAAGCAGATGTTCGTCCTCCGTCGCCTCTCCTAATACAGCATAAGGACAACGCTCACGGTCACAGAGTTGAATGAAATATTCTAGGTCTTCGGTTAATACTGCAATGACATAGCGCTCTTGAGATTCATTACTCCATAACTCCATTGGGCTCATGCCTTTTTCGGCATTTGGCAAACTGCGTAGTTCAAGTCTGGCGCCACGACCTGCATCCTTCACTATTTCTGGTAGGGCGTTACTCCAGCCACCTGCTCCAACATCATGAATAGAGAGAATCGGATTAGGCTCGCTCGCCCAAGCACTGTTAATTACCTCTTGGGCGCGTCGTTGCATCTCAGGGTTTTGACGTTGCACGCTAGCAAAATCGAGTTCAGCATCTTGGGCTCCAGCATCAAGCGAGCTGGCTGACCCTCCACCAAGACCGATAAGCAGTGCAGGACCACCGATTGTCAGTATCTTCGCGCCCGTAGGTATCTTTTCTTTTGCCACATCTTTGGGTCTAATTGAAGCTAAGCCACCACCAATCATGATTGGTTTGTGATAACCGCGCACACTCCCATCTACTTCTTGTTCAAAAGTTCGGAAATATCCGGTAAGCCCGGTGCGCCCAAACTCGTTATTATAGGCAGCAACTCCCAGTGGCCCGTCCGTCATAATCTCTAACGATGATGCAATGTGGTCTGGCTTCCCGTACTGCTTTTCCCACGGCTGGTTGAATCCGGGAATGTTAAGATTACTCACACTAAAGCCTGAGAGACCTGCTTTAGGTTTAGCTCCTCGGCCTGTTGCTCCTTCATCACGGATTTCGCCACCGCTTCCTGTGCCGCTCCCAGAAAATGGTGCAATTGCAGTCGGATGGTTGTGGGTCTCAGCCTTTATAACAATATCTGAATCTTCTTTTACCTGCCCATATTCTCCGCTCTTCGGATTAGCAAAGAATCTGATAGCGCTGCTGCCAGTTATGACAGCCCCATTATCATGATAGGCACTTTTCACACCGCCATTATTCTGTTCATAGGTATTCTTAATCATTTGGAATAATGATAAGTCCTGAATCTCATCATCAATCGTCCACTGAGCGTTAAATATTTTATGACGACAATGCTCGCTGTTCGCCTGAGCAAACATCATCAATTCAACATCAGTTGGATCACGGTTCAATTTCGTGAATCGATTCTTCAAATAATCGATTTCGTCTGGACTAAGTGCCAGACCGTATTTTGAATTAGCCTTTTCAAGTTCGGAAAGTGCAATATTCTTAAGTGGAACAGGTGCATGTTTTGCAAATATTTGATCAGCTTGTTCAATAGATTCTAGGTGCTGCTCGGTCATACGATCGTACAATCGTCGAGAATCGATAGCACCTTCGATATAGTAGACGATTCCTCTTTCGATGCGTTTAACCTGTTTGAGACCGACATTGTGGATTATATCGGTAGCCTTTGAGCTCCACGGACTGACTGTGCCGATACGGGGAATGATTATGTAGGTATGCTTTGTTCTTTTACCAACAAACGCTTCACCATAATCAAGTAGGGACTCTAGTGTGAGCTTATCTTCATTTTCTAATTCAGTTGCATCTACAAAATGCACGAACTGACCGGTAATTGCGTCTACGCCAAGTTCTGCCGCAAGCATGTTGCTTTGTGAGTCAGTAAGTGCCTTGGATCCGTAAAGAATTATCATCTAACTGCTATTGTGAAGAAAAAACAGTCTTATGACAAATCAAGCGATGAGTATTTCATTCAAAGGCACATCGTGGCTTTCTGGAACTATTTCCATAATCTCAAAATCTTTAAAAACAACTCCGATCGACTTCGCTGTTGGCTGACTGGCTAGTAGTCGATCGTAAAACCCACCCCCGAACCCAAGACGATGTTTAGTTTGTGGATTACACCCAAGCATTGGCACAATAATATAATCAAATTCTACTTCTTTATTTTCGATTTTGTATTGAATAATTTTATCTTGGTTTGATTGATTAATTAGTGGTTTAACTTTTCTACCCGTACTAGGGTTAGGATCACTTGTATATACAACGACACCTTTTTCAATTGCGTACTCGATAGCCGGGCGAACATCTGGCTCATTGTCATCTTCTAGAGGCAAGAAACAATGCAAGTATTTGCAATTACCCCATTCAATTGACGATAGTAACTGCTCACACAAATCGTCACTTGCCCGCTTAACTTCATCAGGGTCCAGACTTTGGCGCTTTTCTCTGAGTATATTTCTTTGTTCAGATTTGATAGAGACCATGTTCATGAATATACTCTAGCACCCTACGATCTAGGTAGGGAGCGTTCTTTCCCTCGGCTAATTGTTTTCTAATGTCTTTAGAACTTGCTGGATGCTCTAAGGTTATATCTGCTTTTTGGCTGTCCCGGCCAATTATTATTATCTGTGCTAATTTCCTTATCTCGTCGATATCTTTCCAGTCTCTAATTTTGTCGGCAACATCACCCCCGACGAGAATATAGTAATCATTTGTGTTCATTGCAGACAAACTACGCAGTGATTCTATTGAATGCTCCTCTTCATCTACCTCTATTACTTCTAAAGAGGAGTTGTCCTGAGCGATGATTGTTAACATAGCTAATCTGTGCTCATATGGGGTTACATTTTGTTTACCTCTTGGTCGTTCTTCAGGCATAAGCCAGATTTGATCCAAATCAAGCTCATCTAGAGCAAGAGATGCAACAGTAATGTGCCCAAAATGAACCGGATCAAACGTACCGCTTAGCAAGCCAATTTTCATATTACCCATATTTTACATTAATGTTCCATTTGTTGCGTCTCGAGTATCACTTATGCTTAAATGCCAACAGGTTTCTCTAGTAATTAGAGAGGTTAATATAAGTAAAGTAAGGAGTATGAAATGTTAAAGAATCTTGCACTAATTCTGGGTGGCATACTAGTAATATTAGGTATAGGGGGCTTTGTACCTGTAATGACAACCGATAGCGGTTTAATATTTGGTATTTTTCAAATAGATACAGTACATAACCTAATTCATTTAACTGCAGGTTTATTCGCAATCGCAGCAGCCATTGAAGAAAAATACTCAGTGTTATTCTTCCAAATCTTTGGGGTTGTTTTACTTGCAATAACAGTAATAGGTTTTGCGCAGGGAGATACTGTTCTAGGAATTGCCAAGACAAATGGTGCGAGTAATGTGTTACATCTCGTCATAACTGGTATTGCACTATATGTTGGCTTTGGACCACTTGGTGATGATGTACAATACGGAAATAGCAAGGCAAAGAAATCTAAAAAGTAAGATTTTTACAATGCTATTAAAAAACTCCAGCTTTACTGGAGTTTTTTAATTTGCAGTTATCTATACGCCAAATGCGGATAGAATTGAAGGAAAATAAATTGCAAATATTAGTATTACTACTGCTGCAATTGACAATTTCTGTACTCTTTTTGATCCTTGAACATATAAAACCGCTGCCAGCCCAAGAGGCATAAGTGGCAACAAAAGATTCGGTGCCGGTGAGTAAATAGTTGTTCCAACATAGTAGATACACGATACAATGTTAATGACTGATGTAATAATATACATTTTCTCAGTAAAATCTTTTGATAACACCCAGCGTTTTTCCATTTTTCCAGCTAAAAGAAATGCCGGAACTAACAATACTAGTGGAATAATTATCCAAGCTGGAGTTTCTTTGTATATATAGTCAAATTCTGCGAAGCCCCCGAGAAGGAAGACTAGACTCAATGTTGCAAGGGCAAAAACACTACCCCCATTTTGAATATGTTTTGTTTTTCCTAAAGCCATTTATTCCTCCAAATCTTCTATTGCAATACCTTTTCGGGATAGAAATCCATTAAAATCATCAATAAAGATACTTAATTCGCTTTCATCATTCCCACCCTCGCATACTGAATATTCGAACAAATAATATCGCCTTAGTCTGTCGTCTTCTGTCTCGTCCGGTGTAGCTGGGTCTTCTCCTAATATAATCTTTTTAACTTTATCAAGGTTCTCGTCTTGGCAGATTTTACGATGGGTTACTTGTACCACTCCGTAATCTAATAAGGCAGTGTTTCTAAACAGAACATAACCCATCACTCCAAAGATAACCAAAGCTCCGAAAACAACACTTAGAACCGTAGGAACGATAATCCGTAAATCATATTTTCTATTTTTGTTAAACATAGTAATCTCTTTTAATTAACTGCATAAATAGTATCCTTAAATTTAGTTAAGCACAAACGTTTTATGCAGATTACTGTAGAGAGTTGCCTATAAGCTCAGCATTAATATTCTGATTAATCAAAGCCTGACCTATGCGTTCAAGGAGAGTCCAATTAATCTTATTGCCAACATTTTTCTTATCACGAGCCAATTTCTCTTTGAACTGAAGTTTATTGATATCACCATAGCTTACAGGCATTTCGATTTGCTTAAGTAAGTTTGTAATCCGCTCAGAAGTTCCTTTA
Source organism: uncultured Candidatus Saccharibacteria bacterium (assembly GCA_964519575.1). Taxonomy (GTDB): domain Bacteria; phylum Patescibacteriota; class Saccharimonadia; order Saccharimonadales; family JAGPDM01; genus CAZFKV01. The sequence continues at coordinate 14,989 of CAZFKV010000004.1, forward strand.
TCAGTTATTCCGGCGATTTCCCCTAACTTTGTCTCTATGATCATACCTAATCCAACTGCTTCGCCATGCAAAAGTGGTGTGTCTGTTGCGTGCGACATGCTTTCTAGTGCATGCCCTGCGGTATGACCAAAATTAAGAAATTTTCTGCTGGACGATTCTGTCTCATCCTCATTGACTATTTTTGCTTTAATCTTACAAGATTTTACAATCATCTCAATCATTTCAGCATCGGTTAAATCGGGTAATTTATTTTCGAGCCATCGGAAAAAATCACTGTCTGTGATTGCTGCGTGTTTGATAATCTCCACTAACCCTTCGTTGAATAGCCTTTTTTCAAGTGTTTTAAAGGTGTCTATATCAATGACCACTGCTAAAGGCTGAGCAAACACACCAATCATGTTCTTGTGTCCAGCAAAATTACAGCCGGTTTTACCACCGATACTAGCATCGGCAGCGGCTAAGACAGTTGTGGGAAACTGTACGAAATCAATACCACGCATAAAGGTGCTAGCCGAAAACCCCCCAATGTCGCCAACAACTCCACCGCCAATATTGATCAGCAGACTCTTCCTGTCTGCCCCCTGATCAAACAATTGTTGCCAGATAGATTGTACTGTTTCGATGTGTTTCGCTGATTCATCCCCCACTATTTCGATAACAGGTGCTGGACTGGGAAGTATCGATTGGACTGATTGAGTGTAGTTTGAATCAAGCTTTTCGTCTGCAAGGATGAAAATACTTGAATAATCATCCAGACTAATGTGATCTGCGAGTGAGCTAATAGTCTGAGAACCAATAAGTATTGGGTAAGATACATCCTGCCTAGTCAAAGTAACTGTAACTAATTCACTCATACGATAACTATTCTAACAGCCGGTTTGAGCGATCTGTACTAATAACTGTTTTCTTTATCAATAACTCAAACAGCAAATAAATCGCTACAAACGTGACCGCACTGGCACAGACGCGGATGGTGCTGGAGTTAAAAAGTAATGTTGAACTCGAAAGTAGTTGTAAAATTGAGCCTATTCTGACTGGTGTAACTAACTTGTGATTTTTTGTAACTAGAGTGGTAGTCATACCTAATATAACGGTAATCCCTAGTAGAATATGAATAATCAGCATATTTACATTGTACTGGATAATATCTCAGACTCTATACTAAATTTGTAGCGATGAAAAAATAAATAACCACACTGAGTACATCCAGCACGGCGGTTGCAATCGGACCACTCCCGAGCGCTGGATCAATACTGAAATGCTTGAATATAAATGGGATGAATGAGGCTAAAATAGTTGATAATGTGCTAGCTACAACAAGCGAGAGTCCAACTGAAAGGGCAATGAGACCTGACTGACTGATAAGTAACGCTCCGAAGCCCCCAACTATTCCAACAATGGTACCGAGCGATAGCCCAGCGGCTAGTTCCTTCAACAGATAGTTGCCATACGAGATTTTAACCATCGCCATAGCACGTACGGCGATTGCACTCGTCTGGTTGCCGACTGAGCCAGAAACATAGGCGATGACAGGGATGAAATAGGCGATTGCGATTGCGCCCTTAAGAGATTCCTCAAACCAACTTGTAATGAGACCCAGCAAGAGACCAAAGAGCAGGCCAATCACGAGCCATGGTGCTCGTGACTTTACTGTTAGATAAGTACGCTCTGTTGTCAGTTTCAAAATATCTCTATTATTACCGCGCACACCAGCGGTCAATAGCGCATCTTCAATGTGTTCGCCATGAAGAATATCAATGATCATGCGAGCTGTCACAGCACCAACTAAATGATCATCCTCATCGATAACCGGTACTGCTTCGACATCATTTTTGATGGCTAGGTATACAGCTTCCTCCAGAAAATCAGTTGGTCGTAAGAAATCAGTTATTGGTTGCATGATTCGATCGGCAGCCAGATTATGATTAGCCTGCATAGTATTAGCTAGATTAATAACACCCTGTAGTTTACTTTTTTCATCAAGTACATATACATTATGGATGCTCCGCCATTTCTTGCCTGAAAGCAGCTTCATAATTTCTGAAAAACTAGTGGTGCGCAAACAAGTTGGGACTTCTAGGGTCATAATGGCGCCAATCGTGCCAGCCTTATATGTATCTTTGCTCACAACCTCAGAGCTCATTTAAGTTGTTGTTCTAGATGACGTTCTATATCTTCACTTCTGACCGGTTGGAGCATCTGTTTCAGTTCAGGATCATCATCAATACTAATACCATTCTTCTCCATAAGAACTGTCATCAAATAAATTGCTTTGGTCAATTCATTCTCGGTTATTGTATTGATTTGCAGATCTACCTCTTCCCTAAGCTCTGCGATACGGGCTTCACGGTTTTGAGATATGAGGACAATGACAGCGAGACAAATTGCTTCTAGCGATACAATCATCGTGAGTAATCCGAAAGGGAATGGATCGAACGGGACAATACCAGAAATTGCTATAGTGTTGTATCCAATCCAGATAATAAACCAAACAACATTTAGAATAAGAAAATTTATGCTACCAAAGTAGGAAGTCATCCAATCAGCGAATTTCTCAGTTTTTGTCCGTTTGGCATCTGCTTTAGCCTTAAAGCTTTTAATAACTTCCCGACGCCTAGTCACTTTTACTTCGTGGGGAACAATATGAGCTTTTTTTATTGCCATCTATGAATCCTTACTGACCTTGGCTTTATTATTTTGTATCAACAAATATATTATTGGTAAAATTCCAAAACTATTGATGATTAGAATAAACACAAACCAAGCTGGCTGTTTATTTGAACCTGCTCTCCAAAGAGCTAAACCTTTCCATGCTAAATCCCAAATAACCAACGGAATAATCCAAAGTAAATATTGTGAACTAATCGTAATCATTTAGTCATTATAGCACTAGCGTTATTGTTTTATTCTTTGATAACTGTTTCTTTTGAAATCTTAAAAATTAGAATTATTATTCAATCTGAATTGTTATATTTCAGTTTTAATATCATTGGCTAAATTTTAATGAAAGGAACGAGAATTGGCGTGCGTTGCTTATACTCTTTGTATGCTTTTTGACTTCCCCATTTTTTATCAGCTCCTTTTTCAAGAATTGGAATTCCAGTAAGAAACACTAGAACTATCGTAATCCACAACGGGCTCATCAAGGCAATAAATGACTGGAGGGAAGTAAGCAGAGGAAAGGCTATTATATAGACTCCGACCCACATACAAATTTCACCGAAGTAATTTGGGTGACGAGTAATAGCCCATAGTCCAGAACCAATCCATTTACCTTTGTTTTTAGGATTGTTGATGAATATATATTTTTGATAGTCACCAACTGTCTCGAAAATAAATCCAATACACCATACAGCTAACCCAACATAAGTAGAAAGACTAAACGTACTGACAGGGAGAGATAAAGCATATATTGCAGGAATCATAATCACCCATGCTGAAATCCCCTGCAGTAACCAAAAACGACCGAATTTTAAGAAATTCTCACGCATACCATCAAATCGCTTATCTCGTTTGATTTTACGAATCCTGATTACAAGATATACACTCAGACGAAATGCCCAGAGTCCAACTAGAGTAGAGATTAAAACAACATGTGGATTACCGAGATTACCCATGCCAGCATAGAGTGCTATAGCTACAAAGCTCATGCCATATGTAAAATCAGTTAATTTATCAGATTGCAACAAAAAAGCCACGAGAAAAACAGCAAGATTGAGAGCCACGACCACTATTAGTGTTTCTAGAAATAACATACCGAGATTATTATATACATATTCTTATGATTCTCTATGTAATATCCGTATAATTAAACTTAATATATGAAAATGACATCAAAAAATGTTCGGCTGAAAACTGTCAATATGCGTCTGCATTACCGCGAGTTTGGCGATCCTAGTAATCCTTCTATCCTATTCTTACACGGTTTGAGGGGCAGCAGCAGGACTGCCGCTCGTTTCGCTAAACATCTCAAAGGATATCGGGTTATCTTGCTAGATCTACCTGGTTATGGGAAAAGTGACTCACTACCCTTGGAGCATACACTTCATAATCTAGCCTCTGCAGTTTCTGAATTTATTGAAATAATTGAACTGCAAAACGTAACACTAATTGGTCACTCATTTGGAGGGACTCTTTCGTACGTAATCGGAGCAACTTTTCCCAAAAACATAAGCCAACTTGTTTTGATTACACCCGCTTTAACTCCTGGAGGTATTTTCCTACGCGTCGCAAGACTGTACTACAATATTTACCTCAGATTACCTCTACGCATGCAGCAATTCCTGCTCACGAATTATCAGCTCATCTGGATAGCTTCAGATTTAATGCTCACAACTGGCGATCAGAAGATTAAACAAAGATATCTCAAGGATGCTCACGACAATAGCCGTACTATTGATCCTCGAACAATTTCTGAGATAGCTCGAGATATAAATAGGCTAAATCTAGAGGACTTAGCCCCTAAGATTACTGTGCCAACGTTTATCCTTGGAGCCGAACTTGATACTCTAACCCCGGCAACATATCTAGAAAAAATTAGTCTCAAGATCCCAAATGCCAACTTTCAGGTTCTTTCACAAATTGGTCATTTGCCACCCGTAGAGATACCTCAGAAACTCGCAGCTGTAATTTTGGATTATTTAGCTACAATAAAATAAATATTGATTGAAAGGTATGGCTGGGGCCGTCAGACGCTCGTTCCTCGCTATTCAGTCGCTGCGAGAATCTTACGAGAAAACTCGACGAGTCTCACTCCTTGCGAACCGTCCGCCAGTTGGCGGAATCCCGGTTCGAGTCCAGTCGCTAGGGCGACCATACGAAAATACCCGACCGTGAATGGTCGGGCTTTTTCGTATGGCCCCCCGTGGTGAATGAAGTTAGAACTACTCTGCTCGATTTTGTTCAGTTGAGTATAATGAAATCAAATCAGGTTGTTAAACAGCGATCCATCTATATACACATACACAATGAAAAATACTAATCCACCGAAAAAAGCTCCCGAGGCAATCGACCTTAATATCGAGTCTTTAGAATGTCTTGTTAGGATAAGTAAACCCCCGGGCAACAGTGTCGTTAGTATGAAGAATTGAAAAGGTTTGATCAAAAAATCTATAAAATCACTATCCTGTACTTCTAATGGGGCAACTTGCCAAAACATTACATGAAAAAGAAATAAAAGCATAAACCAAAATGAACCGCTCACAAAAAGTATTGCAAAAAACCTGATATTTTTATTCATCATGCTCATAGGATAACAAATACAGTTACATATAGTAACCTAGAATAATATCTTTAGATTTACAGATATCGAAGCACTTATGTTTGTGGCTCAGGGGGCCGGACGACGTTCGTTATTTCTCACTATTCCGTCAGTCCGAGCCTGCCTGTCGGCAGACAGGTCTCACAAGCAAGACTTGCTCGATTCTCCTTCCTTGCGAACCGCTTTTGCTACGAAAAAGATTCCGGTTCGAGACAGACACTACGTGTCTATGCAAAAAGACCACCCAAAAGGACGGTTGCTTTGCATGGCTCCCTCTAGTAGACACATTACGAATGGTAAGTACGGACTATGATGAGCGTAAAATAAACGATATAAAGGAAATATTGATTACTGTATGATTGCAGATTTACCAGAGTTTGAGCCATTTGAGTTTGAGCCTTATGAGATAGAACTACCCTATATGGAATTGCCTACGCTTGATTTTTATATTGAGCCTTTAGACTTTACTAGCTAGGAAAGCTATCTACCTCAGCACTAAATCTACCACCGTACTTACTGCCAACTTTTATACCTGTCTTCACATATACATTGGTAGTCGCCTTAGCTATTTCAACGTCAAGAAACGACAAAAAGTCTTCATAAAGACGACGTGTATCTAAGTGAACTTGGTCGTGTAAAAAGAAATGACCAGTACTAATACCGCCAGCAGAAGCAGTTACTGACCAATTGATAGTCCTACTACCTTTGCTTATGTGTACTAAATGGTCAGAATGAGCTAACGAATTACGATACATCTGCCATACAACATCTGGGTAGGGTATGTTTAGTTGTTTCAAAAGTCTTGGTACACGAACATCATCGCCTTTACCTTTGCGGTAAATTGTCTTTGAAACAGCCTCAACTACTGGGAAAATCAAACGAGCAGAACCCCAGAAACCAACCATATTGCCTTTACTTCCTTCAACATCAACCATTGAAAAGTAAGTACCAACATCGTTTATTAGTCGCTCTTTTACACCTTCAAGATACTGCGACTTGGACATTTTAGTATATGTGTCCTTGAGGTACTTGCTTCTATTCATAAACCTTATTCATCTTTTTCGTCTTCATCCTTTATGTCAATCTTCTCAATGACGTATCGGTGTTTGTACTTCTTTTTCTTTGAAATAATTGAGCTAACGTGATTTGGCTTTATGCCGAGCTTTTCGGCAAGTTCGGCAACAGTATCAAACACACCTACACAGACGAAGTCATCTTTTGTGTCGTATATTCCGTACATTTTATTGCTCATCATAAACTACCAAGGTGTATCAATAATAAATAACGTTGTCGGCATCCCTTCAAATTGAACATCAAATTTTAGACTACTTTCTACCTTTGAACTTGCACTGTGTATTCTAAGCGACATTTCCCAGCCATTGTCCATATTCAGCTCAATTGTATTAGTTGAGCCAGGTTTCAATGCAAGGTTGAATATTCTTTTCGGCAACTCAACCTTGGGTATTTCTATATCAGGCTCAGCCGAATTGCTAGGTTGATTTAGCGTACCGTGTAGATTGAACGATATAACCCTGGTTGAACGTTTTGCAGTACTGCTTATGAGCTTATAGTAATCGTACTTACCCAATAGATTTTCAGCTAAAGCCTCTACTACAATGCT
>CAZFKV010000005.1:0-20702 GCA_964519575.1 uncultured Candidatus Saccharibacteria bacterium
TAGCTATCTGGCGATATAACAACGTGGCGGTCACGACCCTCGCCTGCTGACTGACTAGTCACACCGTCCGCATCACCTACTGTCTTGTGGACGGTACGACGATCAGCTGCGTTCATTGGATGGAGTTCCATGGGCTTACCTGATTCTTTGATAGCCGAAATCCACTGCTGGACTTGTTCACTTAAGCGATCAGCTCGCTGTTTCTTGTACTCGGCAATATCGAGGTTGACGCGCGTAAGTTCCTTTTCGGCATTCTTGAGCATAGAGATTAATAGATGTTGCATAGCTCTCAAGTTGTCGCCATTCTGCCCAATCAGGAATCCGTTCATGCTCGACGAAGGAATCTGTAGTTCAATTACATCTTCATCAACATTAACCTCAACGGCGACATTGAGACCAAAGAAACTTAGCAAGTCTTCCAGCTGTTGCTTGGCAAAGCTAGCTGATTCGTTCATAAGTCAAGACTTCTTTTTCTGATTAGATTTCTTGGCATTGAGTTTTTTAGCCGGCTTTGTTTTCTTGGCTGGTTTCTCTTCAGGTACTTGGGCCATTTCCTCGATATCTTGATTGAGAATTGAGCGTTGCTGAATTACAGCGATAAAGCTACTTGCTACCCAGTATAGAGGTAGCGCCAGTGGAAAACTGAACGAGATTACTAGAGTTAGAATCGGAAAGACATAACTCATTGAGCCGGTCATGACCGCTTGTTGCTCAGACTGTGTAACTTCTTTGCCTGCTTTGGCATCACGTAGTAACTGTTTCAGACCCTTGCTTTGGTCGCGACTACCCATCAGCTGTCGGGTCTGCAGGAACTGCCCAATTCCTGCTAGCAGTGCTATGGGAACGCCGGGCCAGTAAAAAGTTGGAAGCCCGTTCTTCATCCCAGCAAAAGCGTGTTTGGTTAAATCGATACCGAATAAATGTGGCTCAAAGCCCACTTTGCCCGAAATGATGTTCTGAACAGCTTCAAGGCCGGCCGTGAACGAATAGCTAAGCTCCTTAAATGTACCGACCGGTTCATTTACTACATTTTGCAACATAACAAACAAGGCAATTAGTATTGGCAACTGCAAGAAGGCGACCCCGAGAGAGCCCAGTGGATTAATTTCCCTCTCTTTATACAACTCCATCATGGCCTGCGCTTCGCGCTGTTTGTCACCTTTGGCGCGTTGTTTAATCTTGGTTATTTCTGGTTGGAGCTCTCGCATCGCTTTCTGCTGATGTAATTGTTTCTTGAGAACTGGCCATAGCGCCAATCGAACAACAACCGTAAACAGAATCAACGCAATCCCAAAATCATTTCCAGGTATTACTGCATATATGACGATCAGTAGATTAAAAAGTGGCTGAGTTAATACGATTCGAAAGAAATTATTCACAGATAAGTTACTCCTAGTGCACTGCTATTACTCTATAGACTATCACAGAAAGCCTGGTTGCAACAGTGGTTAATTACCCAATAAAAGGCTACTGGAAAGCTGTTTTTTCAGCTCATCAAAGTCTGTTTCCAAAACTTGTTTGTTGTGCACAATCACCACCACATCACCGCTAGGTCTGAGCTTGAGTATATCCTCCATTGCGGAGACAATCCGGCGTCTGATCGTATTGCGAACAACGGCCCGTTTGTCTACCTTCTTGCTGACGACAACGGCAATCCGTGGTGCTTTGCTGGAAATCGTAGTTCGAACACTAAAATCTGATCCCCGTCTGGAGTGACCTGATTTGAGTACCTTCACAACTGACCGCCGGCCATGAAAACGATTCTGTTTCTTCAGCATTAGACTTAATCCCCAGAAAACAATTAAGGAGTTTAGTGTGTTAAACGAGCGCGACCTTTGAGGCGACGACTCTTAACGACAGCTCTGCCTGCTTTGCTAGCCATGCGCTTCATGAAGCCATGCACACGCTTGCGATGACGTACTTTTGGTTGGTAAGTTTTCTTTGGCATAGACTACTACCTTACTACCTCTGAGCTCTCTGGTCAACGGTTCCCTTGGTCTGTATCATATGCAACTTTACGAAAAAGCTTTCCACAACACGCGATCCTTTGTCCACAGCGCTAACAGATGCTGAAGTAAGGCTGTGGAAAAGCCTCCCCTGTTTCGTGCCTTTTTAAGCTTGTCTACCTAAAATGCTGTTTATGGTTGTGGAAAAGTTCTTACTCGAAGTATACTGATCATTACAGAAGTGAACCGTTGGAGGGTAATAAACAGTGGATCTAGACGCCTTATGGCAGACTATTCTTGGTGAAGTTGAAGTCACACATTCAAAAGGAGTGTTTAGTACTTGGTTCAAATCAACTAAATTGTTAGCATCCGAGAACGATAGCTACACAGTGGGAGTTGTTAATGTCTTTGCCAAAAAGCAGTTCGAGGACCGTTTCGATGAGGAAATTCGTGGGATTCTCAACCGTCAGGGATATCCCGTTAAATCAATTGCTTACCGGATTATTTCTGGTGAAACTTCGCGAAATGATTCGGTTCTAGAAACCAGTCAAAGCACAATTACGCGGGCTCGTCCGATAATCTCAGGGCGTACAACCAACTCTCTATCGCAACGCCTTAACGACAAATACACCTTTGATAGCTACATCGTGGGTTCGGGAAACGAGCTAGCCTATGCTGCTTGTCAGGCAATTGCCAAAGATCCTGGAAACAAATACAACCCGCTGTTTGTCTATGGCGGGGTTGGCCTTGGTAAGACTCATTTGATTCAAGCAGTCGGTAACGCGATTAGCCGTAATCACAAAGATTTGAAAGTAGTCTATGTAACCACCGAAACTTTTGTTAATGAATTTGTCGACCACATTCGTCGTAAAAAGAAGTTTTCTGAACGGTATCGATCGGCTGATGTATTGATTGTTGACGACCTACAGTTCATCGCCGGTAAAGAAAAGACTCAGGAGGAGTTTTTCCATACTTTTAACGATTTTCATCAAGCCAACAAACAAATCATCCTCTCCTCAGACCGACCACCTCACGAAATTCCAACCCTCCAGGATAGGCTCCGCAGCCGTTTCGAATGGGGAATGACGATAGATATCCAAGCACCTGATTTCGAAACACGTTGTGCGATTCTGCAGGCAAAGGCAGCTCAGCATAATTTCTTCCTGCCAGATGATACGGTGGCATTACTAGCAACCCATTTCCAGACAAATGTCCGTGAACTCGAAGGTGCCTTAAACCGCGTTCTAGCGCAGTGTGAATTAAGAAATCTTGATCCGACCACAGAGGTTGTGGCTGCTCTATTAGGTGATATGCCTCGTTTGCCAAAGCGAGTTACTGCCAAGCAGGTAGTTGAGAAAACTGCTCGTTATTTCCAAATCAATATTGACGAACTTCAGGGACCAAAAAGAGACAAAACCATTGTGGTCCCGCGTCAAATCGCCATGTATTTGATGCGCACTGAGCTTCATTTAAGTTTCCCATTGATTGCTCGAGCTGTCGGCCGAAAAGACCACACTACCGCGATGCATTCGGTTGATAAGATTACTTCGGCGGTAAACCTAGATGGAATGTTAAGGGAGCAGGTTCAGGAGTTACGGGAGAAGCTTTATGTCTAAATTTAGCCTGTGGACAAGCCTGTTTCTAAGCCGATTAGCAGTTTTATCAAATAGTATTTTTTCATCAAATATGTGCACAAACAACGTCTTGTACTCAGCTTTCCCACCTGTAGCAACATTAGCTTCCCCATTTAATCCACACGCTAATCGCCAAACATTTATCTCTGTAAAAACTGAGTTATACCCATCTTCCACACGACTTAGTATTAATACTACTACGAAGTTAATTAAAGGGCTTTCTATAATTGCAGGGTGGGAAAGCCGATCAAATAAAAGCATACTAGTAACCAACGAGGAGGAGATATGAAGGTACAAGTTACCCAAGAGAATTTAAGCGCTGCCCTGCAATCAGTTAGCCGTGTTGCCAGTAGAAATACCACTTTGCCAATCTTAGCTAATATATTAATTAGAACATCTAAAAATAGATTGCTCCTATCAGCAACTAATCTAGAACTAGCCATTAGCGAATATGTTGGAGCAAAAGTCGAGCGTGAAGGTGATATTACAGTTCCAGCAAGGTTGATTTCTGAGTTCGTCCAGAACTTACCTTCCGGTACGGTAACTCTAACGGCCGAGGATAATTCATTACATATCGCAACCAAGAACTATACCTCAACAATCCATGGAATATCGGCAATCGATTTTCCTTCAATTCCAAATATAGTCGGTGATCCAGCAGCAATAATATCTGGAAATGTTTTAAAAGAGGCGATATCACAAGTAACGGGAGCTGCTTCATCCGACGAGACTCGACCAGTCCTAACAGGTGTAATGATGAAATTAAATGACAGCACCATAAAACTAGCAGCAACAGATAGTTATCGGCTGGCCGAGCGAGTCGTAGAAGGGATTCAAACAACCAAAGAGGTGCAGGCTATTGTTCCAGCTCGAAGCCTGCAAGAACTCCAACGCCTATTGAATGGAAATGAAAAAGTGGCTATTTATATCGATGAAGGTCAAATGAAGTGCGTTGCTGAGGAACGAGAACTAATATCTAGACTGGTTGACGGCAATTACCCTGCATACGAACAACTAATCCCGGCTAGTAGCGACACTTCTTTTGAGGTTAATCGAGAGGAGCTTTTGCGTCTAACCAAGGTTGCAAGCTTGTTTTCCAAAGACACTGCTGGCAGTGTTACTTTAGAGAGCGATAAACCAAAATCAAAAATTTCACTCAGTTCTATAGCTTCACAGGTAGGAGACAATACATCGTCAGCAAAGGTTGATAATCTGACCAATTCAGACACAGTGACATTTAATGCACGTTATCTTATCGAAGCGTTGCAAACCATCCATGACGAATCCATTAGCTTCAGTTTTAGTGGCAAACTTGCCCCATGCGTTTTGCGTCCAACTAACGTTTCGGAAAAGTATCTATATATAATTATGCCTCTTCGTAGCTAGGCATAACCTTCACCAAACTAGCATATTAAAGGGCGACTATTTGGGTGTCATCGCCTAGCTGGGATAGGGTAGCCGGCAGTAGTTCGGTTGTGGTTATAAAGGTCTGACAACCAATTATTGAACCCAGTAAAGCACCCTGACGGCCAGCGTCTAGTTCACCTAACACGTCATCAAGCAGTAGTATCGGTTTGATTGCTAAAGTCTTTTCGTTGATTTCGATTTCAAACAGCTTTAGAGCGATTACAGCGCTTCGTATTTCTCCCCTTGATCCAGTAGTGGACAACGGTTGATGGTTGCGCGTCATAACGAAGTCTTCGCGGTGAGGGCCGACTGTTGTATAGCCAATACGCTGGTCGTGTTCGCGTCTTATTTGCAGGGAATGTACCAGCCAAGCAGAGTATGAGCCATGCGGTTGGTCATAGATGACAGATATAGATTCGTCGCCTTTACTTATTTGTGTGTATAACCTAGTGATTGATTCATTAAGCCGACCAATTATTTTGGTCCGCAAATGAGTTATTTGCTCGCCATACTCACCTAGTTTTAGTTCCCAAACGAAATACTGGTCCGGTGCAACACCGGGTTGTTTTAATAGTCGATTTCGTTGCTTTAAGGCTCGCTGGTAATGTTTGAGAACTATTTCATATCTTGGTTCAAGTGTAATTATTAAATTGTCTAGCCATGCCCGCCTGAGCTCTGGCGGACCGCTAAGCATTCGCAGTTCATCAGGTTCGAACAACACGACAGACCCGCCTTCACGAAAGGTTAACAGTTTTTTGTGTATTTGACCGGATTTCTCATGTTGTTTTTTCAGGCTGTCACCTTCTCTAATCAATTTAACGGTTCGATTGTCACCATCCATGGCAAGGTCGACCCTGGCCCAGTCTTTGCTGTGTTGGATCAGAAAATCATCAGAATTTCGAAACCCAACACCTCTTAGTCCTAAATAGAGCGCTTCCAATAAACTAGTTTTCCCACGGGTATTACGGCCCGTAATCAACACATTGGAATTTACAAAATCGATTTGTCGGTCATTGTGATTGCGAAATTGCTGAATGCGTAGCGAGTTTATCATACCTGTAGTGTAGCTTTGATCGATGGTTTAAGAAATGAGTACACTATCTTATTTGAGGTGCTGGATCGGTCTGTATTTGGTTGATTTCATCCAAAATACTTCTAGGAATGTCAGGGTAGTTAGGGACACCAAGAACAATTTCTGGCATTGTTTTGACTACCCATTCGTCTTTCTCTTTTCGTAGCACCACTCTCAAGAAATCCCGCTTGTTTATTGCGATGTTCTGATAATCCTTTGGAGCCAATATTGCCCCCGCCCAAGTAGCATCTAGGTAGGCTTCGTATTTAAGGAAGTAGTAAGTATCCAGTCCAGTTATTTCCGATTCAACAGCCTGTCTTATGGCTTTTTCTTCGGCTGCTAACTCCCGAGCTAATTTGGATTTACTGTACACAGTTTCGATAACAAGTTTATTGCCAGACTTCTTAACCTGGAAAACCTGATTAATTTTCTGATAATCCTTGTTTGGTCTAGAGACTGCTAAGTAGGTGCCCTTCTTTAGCGAAATTGTTTTAGTACTATCAAAGGTGGCTAACGGTTCTTGGGGTTTTTCATAGGTCAGCACATGGTCAACGTCAATAACATTTGAAAAGACATCGACAACTAAGTCATTTTCACCGCTTCGATATATCACTTTTACCTCATGAGGGCGATTTTGATACCAAACAAACACACCTCCACCGATTACGCTGAGACCAATCAAAAACGAGATTACGGTTATTAGTAGGGATTTATTGCGCATCAGAGCTCCTGCCTAATGGATTATCGAAATTGGTAAACTCAATCTTATAGTCAACCGGATTGTAGCCCCAGTCTCTGATCCGCTGTAAGGCAAAGGCTCTGTCTTCTGAGGTCTTGGCATCAATTGTTACAATTACTTTTGATTCATATCGTTCCTCGATTCGGTAGGTAATATTGTAAAGAATTCCCTCATAGGGCAACACCGAAATAATTGGGTTATTCATCCTGAGACGCTCTGATTCGGCTACTACTTCTTCACCACCTTTTTTCTCAACATCTCGATAAATTTCATAGCTATTCCCGACAACTGCCTCGCCCGCTTTATTGCTTGGTCGCAGGGCAAAAGTCACCACTCTGAACTCTTTTGTAACCCGCACTTTCTGGGACAATGGAACGAAATCTTCTCTGGTTGCCCTAATCCGGTATAGTCCAGGCTTTAGGAACACCTTACCTTCGGAATATGTCTTGTCTTTGATTTCGAACTTGACACCGTCAGGCGCACCGACAAGCTCGACATTAGGCGGGTTAATCTGGTCTTCAACAAATCCTAACCCAAAAACCCCAAGAATTACTAAAGCGATCAGTCCAACAATGACTGTTAGTCTGAGGTTGTCTCGGATGAAGTTAATTAACTCATACATTAGCGTTTCCTAAACCATTCTATATCACTTCCCGGTCGCTCTTCTCCTGCCATTGGCGCTCTTCGGTCAAGAGACGCTGAAGCAACCGGATGTTGAAATCCTTCAACCTCGCCTACATACATGAAAGTGTGCGAACGGCCGCTGTTAATTGCAACGTCACCAGGTTCTAGCTCGGCAATATCGCCAACATAGCCGAGGCTCTCCCAGTTACCCTGTAGCCATGGTGTCTGCCCGCTCGCTACATTACCGCCTCGGCCAGCGGAATTGTAATTAGGCTCGTAGCCACTATCTAACATTACTCTGGTGACAAATCCACCACAATCAACGCCAGGATAAATAATCCCGCCGACATATAGACCAGCTGCTTGAGCTCGTTCCACAGCGTCCTGATACTCAGGTTTTTTCTCTACATATGGCGCATCAGTATGTGTCGGCCAAGCATAGCCGAGGACCGCACCTTCTAGTCCGCCGTCAATAGTCCCACCACCTGCTGAATCACTACATTCATCCCCGTCGCCACCGTCGCCAACAGGTCCGGGGGCAGCCTCGATGACGCCATTGGCTATTCCATCGGCATAGGCCTGTTTGGTGGTGTCAGTGATGCTAGCTCCCGGTCCGTCATGGGTTATTTCGTTGTATACCCATGGGATGTCGGTTGACCAAAGCTGAAGCAGAGAGATGTTGCCTTTGGACGGTAAATCGGCTCTACCGAACGAAGCGGATTGTTGGCTTTGGTCTGGGTCGGTTGTGACTTCGTGACCTTCCGTTTCGGTTCTGGAGCCAGCCATGACGCCGGCATATTGTTCGCTCAAGGTTGCCACCGCCTCATTGCCAAAGGTCAGACGTGTACTGCCATACTCGCGGTACTTGCCCATTCTTTGTGGCCATACTTGATTGACTACACCTGGGCCTGTGGTGTGTATACTAACCGCCATAACTGCATCAGCTTGGGTTGCTAAATCAACTCGCTGTCTCTTTGTCACGGCTTCGGTAGCAGTTGTTCGAAGCATTACTATGTTATAACCTGCCTCCTCAAGTTGGGTCTTTACGCGATTGGCAACATCTAACACATCTTCCCTCTCTGGAGAATTTGCTGTCTCGCGGTCGACTAGTCCTGTGCCGTCAGTGTAGTTAGGGATTGCCGCTCCGTGACCAGGATCGAGCGCTATGGTGGCGCCAGCTTCGGTAATACCCCCAGGAGCAGCTGATGGGTCATCGTCGTCCCCACCACCACCTGTTGTACCTGCGAATTGATCATAAACATTCTGAGCGTTGCTGGTTCGGGTTTCCAGACCCTGCACGTTGGTGAGCGGTGTATCGCTAGTGCTTCCACCAATAATCGCAACCTCAAAATACCTCCCCCAATACCATGTAGCCAATTCCAAACTGTCTTGTTGTTTGATGCCTTCGATATTGCCTCGCTCGGTAGCTTCCTGAAACGAAAACTTAAGCTGTGTCTCAAAGTCGTCTTCGCTTAGCCTTTGTGATAACGCCCACTGAACCAAACGAGGCCAACGGACACGGGTATCCCACTGGAAGATACCTCGGTAGCTGCTGCCATTGCGTGCCAAAGGGTCAATTGTCTCACCTGATTCTGCCATAGCATTTCCAGTGATTCCAGCTGCCTGCTCCTCGCTGAGTCCTTCCTGAACAAAGAAACGGAACATCCTTTCTGCATTGGTACCGCCAAGTGGCACATCACCACTACCATCCCCACCTCCAGCTCCCAGGTCTTCACAGGCATCGGGCTCATAGTGATAGGAATTGCGGTTAAAGACACTTTCCGTCTCAGGATCATAGGCAAAAATATTGGTGGGTATTAATACTACGATAATTAGTGCGTACAGGGATTTTCTAAGAATATTAGCCATAACCGTTCTAGCCTCCATCCACTGACCAGTGCCATGGCTCACTCGGCAGGTTGAAGAAACCGTATTGGGCTGCGTTAGCATTCAACCAAATGAAACACGCCGAAGACCTCGTGTTACAGTTGTCAAAATCTATCGCCAGTCCCCTCTCGTGGTTCGAGGTACCGGGAATAGCAGTTGGGACCCGGCAAGAACTTGGAGGTGAAGTATAGACATCTGGGCAACCGTTTACTGTTCGAAGTCTGATTTGTTCCTCCGGGCTTCGCCAGCAACTGCCAGTAAGGGTGATGCCATCCGCCGCCGCCGCCGCGACCATCTCGTTAGCTTGACCGGCAATACTGGTATGGCAACCTGTTGTCATACCAGTGACGTCTGCCAGGTCGGCCTCAGTCACAGCCCCGGCTGGAATTTCGCCAGCAGCACTCGGGTCACCGCTTCCGCGGTCGAGCGGACAGTCATCCCGTCCGGCACAATCATAATCATCGACAATCTTAGACAGGGCCCGCCCACCGCGGAATCTAAGCCAGTTAACCGGATCGCTTCTTTCCCATTCTTCACAGTGTGGCACTTGTTCTCGAGCTTCTTCTCTGGTGCGGAAAGGATTTTCTGGGTCATTTGGTTCAAAGCAAGCATCATACTTGATTTTTTCAGGATGCTCCTCGTAGTACATATACAGATCGTCGGCGTTATAAGTGCCGAGTTTCTCGTGTTCCTCGACAGTGAAGCCGATTTGCTCAATGCCGAAATGATCATAGTTTTCTAGAACTGTTAGGGCATCATTTCTTCCGAAATATTGAGCATTAACGGTAGGGAAAATTAAGGCCGACAGTTGCTTGAGGATGGCGCCAGGAGCGTTGACTACTGCAGTCATTACTTGGCTTCGACTCTTGGGTGCAAAGAGAGTAGCTCGAGTAATGACAGAATCGGGATTTGTATAATCAAATAGTCGTTGAGTTAAGGGCAAGGCAGCGAACTGGGCTTGTCGCTTCTCCATATGCTGAGCGATTACGGCGTTTGATTCCGGCGCTCCGTTTGTTGCCTCGTCGCCCATGAACCAGCCACCAACTTCGAGCTGGCTGTCAGTGTTGGACAAATCACCTCCAATCATCATCGCTGCCGCATGGTCTTGGGGCCTGAATATGTCGAAGTTAATCTCCCCTCCAGTCAATGTTTGCATCAGCAGGTTCATAGCGCCGATTCCAGCTGGACTCCTCATCAACAAATCAAAGGCAGCCGAAGACATTGGCGAGGCCAAATAATCAAGAGCGGTTGACACAATTTGCCCAAAAGTACTGTTATAAGCATCACAAACCGCACCAAAGTTGTCATCAAAAAAACCGCCCACAACGCCTAAAGCCTGCTTTAGGCCGTTTTCGGTCGGAAGTAATTCTTTGCCGACTTCTGGTAAGCCCTCGGCTGGAGAAAATATTGCCGTACGAGCTACCCCAGTATTAATCCACAGCGGTTCATCCTCCTCTTTCTTTCCGTCCCCATTAGAATCAACCTTTGCGGAAGAATATAGTTCTTGTGACAATTCGCCGATTTCTCCCAAGGCAGCAATATCTCCCGACATCGCTTGCGAGGCCGCGATTCTAAAGGTGTTAAAGTGGCGA
Source organism: uncultured Candidatus Saccharibacteria bacterium (assembly GCA_964519575.1). Taxonomy (GTDB): domain Bacteria; phylum Patescibacteriota; class Saccharimonadia; order Saccharimonadales; family JAGPDM01; genus CAZFKV01. The sequence continues at coordinate 10,902 of CAZFKV010000005.1, forward strand.
ATTAACGGGATAACCCTCTGGGCTTCAGCCAGTTTGTCGGCCTCCTTACTTAATGCGGCAAGAGTACAGCCTATTAGGGCGATCCCAACAGCACCTCCCACCAGCCTCTTGATGTTGCTTAACACCGCCGAATGAGCTGCACCTCCACCGCCACTCGGGCGGTCACTCGTTCCAGACGAATAGGCGTTATCAACGCCGTCAGCGTCATTGTCTAAGCGCGTTTGGTCAGATGCTCTATCGGGGTCTTGAGTCGCGTCATTATCAGGATCGCCATCATCAGGGGTGTCTCTGCGGGCACGGTTATTCATGTCGGCGCCGGTTACTTTGGCTTTAAATTTATCCCAAACCCCTCCCGCTCTGTATCTGCCTTTTTCCTTAATATTTTCAAAAAAATCAAATTGAAGCCGATAACGCTTCTGCATCACTTGACGGTAGCGAGAGATGTATTGGAATTTATTGTATCCTGCCCGCTGTAGAGAATCTTTCATTACCAAGCGCTTGAACCGACGAGTAACCGGCACCTCCACCCCTTGGCTATTGATGCGGGTAGCGCCTGGTCTCAAATCCTGAATTTTGCCTGTAGCTGTGTCCCTGACCTCGATCAGATTACCTCGATTGTCAACTTCGAGTTCGATTCCAACTCTTTGCATGGCCAATTCGACTTTCCGGGCTGCCTTTTGATTCCAGCGCCGGGTGTTTCGGTCCAGAGGGTCGTCAAATAGGATTCTCCGCATTAAGCGATTATTCCATTCGGTATTTTGGTCTTCCGGTCCACCGAAATTAAAGTCGCCAAAGACTTCGGCAAACATAATCAGTTGACCAGGTCCAAGCAGAAATACCCCACCAGCTCCACCCAATCCCAAGGCGGCTGTCAATAAGGCGCTAGCCATACTGAGCTGAACTCGTTTCTTGAATTTAAGATTAAGCCCTTCCTTGCTTCGTAAGAATTTGCGACCACCACGACCATGCTTGGCTTCCTGGTAAGCGAACATGCCGGCAGCTTCTTGGGCTTTTCTGATTCTTTCTGGGTCGTAATTGGCTCGGTTACTCCTTTTGCTACCAACCGGACCTCCAGTAACGGCATTTTGTTGTGCCAATAGGTCGCGCTCGGCTTGATCAGCCGGAGAGTTATTGAAATCACCATGTGTGACAGGGTCGCCATGCGTGACCGGATCACCGTGAGTCACTGGGTCGCCATGCGTAACCGGATCTCCATGTGTGACCGGGTCGCCATGTGTGACAGGCGGTCTGGAATCTCGATAACCCGCCTGCATTTGGTCTAGCTTTGCGGGATCGGCGGGAGTAATTGGTGTTTCTTTGCTTCCTCTGGCCATTAGTGCTCAATCCTTAATGCGTTAGGATCTTCCTCGGCGGTGGGCGTAGTTGCCACGGTTGCCTGAACAGGTTGTGGTGTAGTCAGCGTAATTTCTGCTTGAACTGGTTCAGTTGGCGCCAGCATGGTCGGTTGTGGAGCCAATGGAACGCTTGGCGAGGAGTCCGTCGCCGGGGTTATGGCTGGTTCTGTAGCCGTTGTAGTCGGCTGGGTCGCTGTTGGTGGGGCTGTGGTGACAGGAGGGATTGGCTCTTCGTCCTCTGGAGCTGGCCTTCTGACGATATTCTCAATCGCATCCTTGAGGCCTTGCTCGGCTTGGGTGGCCTCAATTGCCACGTCGCCGATGTCTCCTTCGCTTTCTCCTTGGATAACAGCAGTCTTAGCCCTCAGGGCAGCCAATTGCTTAGGGTCGGTAGTGATGAGTTCGGCTTCGGTTGGACTGGCATCGATTTTGATATGGACATGGTTCAGCCCAGCGAAAAACAAACCTTGTCCAACCGGGAACTGACTCAGTCGCTTAGTCTCCTCGCTAGTCAGCTGAAAGGTGCTAGAAATCAGACCGACAGCCGAAGGCGATTGCTTCAGCAGAAGTTGCAATGATGAGTTGCTGACAATTGCCCGACCCATCTTACTGCTCAACATATCTTCAACATCCTGACTAATTGTCGTTAAGCCTAGGTAGTATTTGCGAGCTCGCTTGGCTAGACTAAACATGAATTTTGCCGAATCTTCATACTGGAGCAACTGCCATGCCTCGTCGATAATGAGCATGCGTTTTCTCTGTTCTGAACGTACTCGATTCCAGATATAGCTAAGCACGATATACATAGCAATCGGACGCAATTCTTCTTCCAAATCCCGGATATTAAATACGATCATCGTGTTATCGAGTTCGATATTGCTTTGGTTACTGAAGATGCCTGCGAAAGTTCCCGAAGTAAACTTACGCAACATTTGAGCCAGCTGAGGGCCGCGACCACTCATGTGCAGAAGTGTTTCATATAGATCGCTAATAGTTGGCGGTACCGATCCGTGAGTAAGAGGATCATTGGTAATTCCGGCTTTGGCGTAGGTGTCGATCAAGGCTTGGTCGAGGTCAGCTTCAGCGGCTGGATCGAGACGACCACCCATCATCAGACGCATCAAACCATGCAGAGTAATAAGGTTGCTACGCAGGGCGTTGTCGGCATCTTCTTCGTCATAAACATGCGGCAAATCAAAAGGATTGATCCTGGTCTGGCTATTCAGGCTTAGTCGGATATAGGTGCCTCCAACTGCTTCGCATAATCGTTGGTATTCGTTTTCGGGGTCAATAATGATGATATCTGTACCCATCATCAAATGACGTAATGCCTCCAGCTTAACGGCGAAGGATTTGCCTGCTCCGGATTTGGCAAAAACAACCGCGTTGGCGTTTTCGAGCGTAAATCGGTCAAAGATGACTAGCCCATTATTGTGCATGTTAATGCCATACAAGATACCGTCATCCTGAGTTAGATCAGCGCTAGTAAATGGGAAGGTGGTGCTCAAGGCAGTTGTACTGAGGTTGCGTTTGATGTCTAAATCGTCAACTCCGTGAGGTAAAGACGAATTGAATGCTTGCTCCATTTGGGAGGTGGCTGGTTTGCTGTAAATTAACTGTTGGCCAAGCAATGATTCGACTTTGTGTTGGATATAGCTTAGTTCGTCAAGGCTCTCGCCATAGGTCGTAAAGTAAAGCGCAAATCTGAAGAAGCGTTCTTCGCCAACCTGCAATGAATCTCGTAATTCTTCGGCGTCGTTTAATGAAGCTTCGAGTCCCGGGTCTCGGACTCGCCCCTTTTCAGCCGTCAGCGCCATATCTGCCTCTAGCTGACCGACCTTTCGGCGCAGATTCTTTAGAACAATGGTCGATTCGACGGGATAAATAAACATCGAGATGTCGATTACTTCATCGAGGTTAATCATTGATGACAACCAGCCGGTGTTTACCGCTCTCGGGTAACCATAGACATAGAAGCTACGACAATAGCGCGATCCCAGACGAAAATAACTCGACTCGTACTGGATGCTACTTGGGGCAATAAAATCACGGAGCTCGACTACGCCTTGCTGGAATTGTTGAGCAACTTCCTGCTCTTCTCTCTGGCGTTGTTCCTCCGCAATCGTAATCGGATCAACATGTTTATTTTTCTTCTTGCCGAACATCGTTACCTCTGTTAGGAATAAGCTCTAGTATATCAGCTTAATCCGTGTTGCGCACCCTGTTATTCAATCAGTTAGTTAGCAGTGAATCCAATACCGATTATATATCCGACAGCGAGGCTCTTGGTGCGTCACCTTCGCCTTGGGTAATGACTTCGGCGTCCAAATCAGCAAAGTTAGCCAGTTTTTGCACGGTGGCGGTGTCGGGATTGTAGGCATTGTAAAATAGTTCGATCAATTCCTGGGTGTTAAGTGGTACCGCTTGGACATTCATCTGATTCATCGATTCCAGTACCGAGGTTACTCGTTGTTTCATGTCTAATTTGGTCTGTTTAAACTCGGCTTCATTAATGTAGATAAGTCCTTTGCGCTTGCCAAACAACCCTCCAGCCACTCGTTTGCTTTTCTTAGCGTTGGCTTTCATGCCCGCTGCTTTGGGGTAGTAGGGAATGATAAGGAAAAACTGCTTGTCCATGATATTGCTTGATTCGGTCAGATAATCAATATAGGCAATATAATCCTCAATCAGAATTGCCAATAGCACATTATCTTGTTCGTCGTGAACTTTGTTGAGCTTTCGCATATAGCTTTTCATGTCGACCCTAAAGGACCGGATCTGTATTTGTACAGGGAAATTAAGCGAATTAAGGAAGCCTTGGTAGCTATTCTCGACGGCTTCTCGTTCCTGAGGACTCATCAGGTCGAAGTTGATACTCTGGGCCATAACTACGGCCCGGTAACTACCGTCGTGCATAATAACCAGTCCGTCGCGTATCTCAGCAACCTTCAGGGTATTTTGAGTGCTGTTTTTATTAGGCTTCATCGTCTTTGCAGGCGGGTTCTTAGTTTCTGGCTCGGCTTTATATTTACTCTGGGTTGGCTGCATAATGACTCCCATTATACCCGAAATTGGTTAATTCGCTCGTTAGTTTGATTATTAAAATTCTTGAATAATGTGCATGCATTTTTTCAGCAATACAAGCTAGGTATTTGAGGCTTGCTTCGTTGCAGGCTCTCGGGGCGCAATGGAGGCTTGTTGCATGGTTCTAATGGCATGCTGTCGGGCATCATCAACCGTCTGCTGAGACTTGGTGTCAAACTCGTGCGCCACACGGTTTGCGTTGGCGTCCATAATGTCGTCGGCCTCATTAACATCAGCCACGTCAGAAACCGGCGTTTGAGCGGCCGCGTAGCGCAGTTCTTCCAACCCCACCAGACGATCATCCATCTGGGTACTGGGTTGGGTTAAGTCCGGCTGAATTTCGACATGCTTGGTTGACCAACCTCTGGTGTCGACAATTTTAGCCAGCTCCTTGAGCTGACTCTTTACCTGAACTCTCGAACGACTATCAGAGAAATTCGTCTCTATTTTCTTGGGGGCGGTTATGATTACGTGCTCAGCGATGCCTTTGTTGTCCCACTTTCGCAGATGAGGCTTGAACCAGAAACCCAACAGAGCAATCAAATATTTTTCGACATCTTGGTCGGGACGTTTGTAAAATGCCAAAACAGAAAATATAAATGTCGGCGGGATAAACAGCACACCGATAGCGATATTCGTCTGGAATCCAACAAAGATCCCAGCCGCCATAGCGGCGGTGATTATGGCATAGATGAACTGTTTGAAAGTCAGTGGGCCGAGTAGCTTATCTTCCGCTTCGACGTTTTGGGGGATTTTATATGTTGCCATAGTTCCTTTAAGTATATAGGACTTTCGCACTTTCTGTCGCTCCCAGACCTTACTTGGTGAGCTGCAAACTGTCGATTCTCCTTCGATGTAACTACAGCTACCTCTCAGGAATCTCAACAGTTTTCACTACCACCAGCTAACCTCTGGAAATCACCAGAAAGTGCGAAAGTCCTATATAAAGCACCAAAGCTAATGGTAAAGTCTAACCGAAAGGGCCATGGTTTTCTGGAGGGTGATCAATCATGTTTTCCCAACCCGCTTCATCTGCATAGTGCTCACCTTCATGCCCACCAGTTCCAGATAGCTGGTCGAACATATATTTGGCGACTTGTATTTGGCCTTGCTCGCCATTTGGCCCAGCAGTTGGGATGCCATGCTGGAGGAATCTGACTGCCGAAGGACCCAAATCATGAGCGTACTTCTGGTATTTATCAAACTCGGCTTGATTGGCAGTATTTACTACATTAACTTGACCATTGTTGTACTGGAGGTGACCTGAGTGCACCGCGGCTAAGTTCTGCATAACTTTCCAGCGTGTCTTCGATGACATACTTCCTGACATCATTGTTGACCAATGCTTGGCAGTCATCGCGGCTCTTTGAGCATCGGTGCCACCCTGGAGATCCTTACCGAACTTTCCAGTTAATGAATCTTCAGAAATTCCTCGGATGACCTCGGCAGCTGCATTGTTATTAATCTGACCCATGCCGTATCGTTCAACATCGCCCATCGCATCTAAAATACCGTAATTAGTCTTACGGTCTAGATCTGGCATTTTCTGTAGACCCTTGGTCTGGCCGCCCCAGCTGAAGGCGTCTTGCTGGCTGAAGTCAATCGGCGAGTCCCATGACTCCCCCCTGAAGGCGCCAATTTTACCCATTGTGATCATACTGCGTCCACCTGATTTTGAAACAGCCTGTAGTAATCGATCGTATTCACGGTATGAATCCTGGCTCCTAAAGCGCCAAGTATCACCGCCGGTATTCACCATATAATTCTTGGCAGCTTCATTGAGAGCCTCTCTGGTGTCTGAAAAAGTCCCCATCTTTGAGCCACTTGTGGCGTGCATAGCAGCCGCCTCAATAAAGAAAGGCTCTCGGACTGCTCCTGCCATCGTGAACAAGTTGCGACCAATCTGTTGGCTGTAAGGGTCGTCGGAATTGTTCATCATATCAAGTGCGACCTGCTTGAGTCCTCGTTCGCCCTTGCTGGCGTGTTTCAGAAAGTGCATAGACGCTTCGTGCGAGCCGGGGGTTGTGAACATGTCACTAAATAGTTCGCGCTGCTCCTTCAGCGTCGAGGCGTAGCGTTTGAGTCCAGCATGGCGACCAGCTTTCGTCAAGCCGTACATTGGTGTATCTTTTCGGGTTCGGTGTCGACGATAGTATTCACCGGCTCGGCCAGATCGCGCCAACATATCTTTTGACCAAGTATGTTTTGGGTGCCAGCCGTCGGTACCATGTGCTTTACGACGCTGGAAGTCGGCAAAGCGAGATTCGTCATGTTCATTCCACTGTCGCATAAACGGACTATGTAGGTTGCTGGTCTGACTTTGCAGGGTCTTGCCACGGGCCTGCGCAAAGTTCATAACTCCGGCAATAACCCCGCCCGCGAGCCGAAAAGTAAAAGGGATGATTACTAATGGGACAATGTTGGCCATAAAGCCAATGATGCTTGCGACGCCATCGGCCTGGGGCCCGCTGGTCGTGACGTTGGAGCTAATCATGCCAAATATTTTCCCCATTGCAAACAGACCGATGATTAGCGGGTACATCATAAGCGATTTTGTCAGCCAGGACCGCCAAGTCTGGAATATTTTTTCAGTATTTGGGAGCAAGGCGGCTGCGATGGCAATTGGCGAGACTATAACCAAGGCTGCAATTAGGATTTGGCGAAGCACCAGGGTCACAACGACAGCTATGATGATAAAGAACGCTGCGATGAAGAAGCCAATTATCGGCGATAACGCCAAGCTACCACTACCGATGGCGCTAATCATTCCTTTGGCACCAAGCCCAAGCAACAGCAACATTCCAGCGTCTGAGGCATCTTTGATGTTCAGGTTGACAATTGTGCCGTCACCGTACGCCAGCAGTAATCCTTTGGTTATTTGGCCGACTCCAACGCCCAGCAAGTTAAATATATCAACGATTAAGGCTGCTCCAAAGAATGATAATTGGATGCCTATCGTCACCAATATTAATCTCGGCGCCATTCGTTTGACGGCATAAGCGTCAGAATTCAGCGAAGTCGTTTGAGTAAAAACCAGGTACATGAATCCAACAACCAGAGCAATATTAGCGATGTTGCGAACTATTTTCCAGAGTTCATACAAAGGCTGGTCGTCTTCCGATTGAAGCGGGCTGACCGACAGATAAGGAACGACAATATTTTGCTCAGTCCACTCGATCGAATCCAGTATTGTTTCTATGACCGGGCAAAGAATATAGCCGAGATACTGGGCCACACCGCCACTGGTTGATACCGTACATCGTCCGAAGCTGACATCACCATCTTCGTTAGTTACGGTTTGGTCGTCATCAGAATTTTGTACTCCATCAGGTCCAGTGTCAGGTTCGGTAGTCGGTGGTTGAGCTTGCGCGAGCAAAATTGTTGGCGTCAGGGGCTGCGGGTTGGCATTAACGGGCTTGGGACTGACAAGGAAAAATGATCCAAGCAATAGCATAGCTACAGCAGCAAGCGCATATTGAGCAAAGGGTCTGGGGGAAGACCTCAACATAATGCTCAAATATTACAATAAACGGCCGGTTTTGTCCAAGACCTAATCTGAACACAGTTATTGCGATGAGACTTATTGGATCATAGTCAAACTATATTGAAACAGCGATAAGCTCGAATAAATACGGAATCTATATTTTTGTAGCTGGAATTAACGGGGTCGTTGCAATTGGTCCGGTACCACCAGGTGGCGACATGCCAGTGTATTTATCATGAGCTCTTTCAAGTGTGTCAGCTGTTTGCTGGTTAATAATTTGCTGTTCGGCTGACACGTTGTAGCCTGCAGCCTGAGTGCGTCCTCGAAGGTCAGCGACTACTTGTTTGATGTTGTCGCGGTTTGTCTGACTTTCCATAATATGCTTTACGACGCTACTACTTGGATCGCTAAAAACGGTGTTCATTGCAGTCAACGTATGCGGAGATACTTGGTCGGCGTTTCCAACTCTGGCTGTGAGACCGGTGACCATTTCCTGGACGACATGTTCGTTGCTCAGTAAATTCTCGGCAATTGCAGCTTGTGGTGTTCCGGTAATATCAGTCTTGGCGTGGGTAGTCACACCCCCAACTGTAGTTGCAGCAACGCCGGTTCTGGTAGCTCCATCCAGTGACTGGTCAGTGGCAAAGGCTTCACGGCTTTCCCGGGCCGAAGTGCCAAGTATCGAAGCATGAATCAGTGGATTAATATGCTCACCAGCTCGTCCATATTCCTCCCATAGTTCATCGGCTTGTTCGTGGGTAATCTCACCACCGTCGGCACGTTCTTTCAAATCCTGAGCGAAAAATCGATTACGCTCATCGCTACCAACATATGATGCTTTATGACCAAAATGGTTGGCTACCATTAATTGACGCTGGTGGTCTTTTCGTTTCCTAGCTGCTTCTCTCGCATAACCTTTTATTCCTTTATGCCGTCGGTCAGTCGCATTCGGATCAACTGGGTTTCTCTTTTTGGAACCCACATGTTCCTCCTCTAGTCGCTTTTCACCGATTTCTGTTGCCCCAATTTCATCAATCCTTTTTTGGGCATCCGCTCGCGCTCCAGCAATCCTCTCATTCCCAGCCATCCAACCACCGATTAATGGCGCTCCTGCCAGAGCCCTTGTGGCGCGCTGGTTGAATGGAGTTCTCCGGTTACGCATGCCAGGCACTCTCGGTAGCCAGCTTCTTTCGCCTGCCATCCGCTCAGAGTTATTCTTATAGCTCTTCTCGCGTGATTTATTCAGCAGACTTCTCGGATTATGCTCGCTACCTAATACTGCCTTGCGACCTTTACCAATTCCCCCACGCATAGCTCCCCAGGCTCCTCCGATAACACCACCAGAAATTTTGAAGGTGAATGGAATCAAGGCCATTGGAGCTATGTTGGCCATAAAGCTCAGCAGACTTTTAATAGCAACATCCATTGTGCCACTACCAGCGAATGCATCGGTTGTGATCAATGCCCCAAATATCTTCCCAGTCGCAAACAGCAACATAATCAGTGGGTACATCACTAAGGCTTTGGTTATGATTGACCACCAAGTCTTGAACAGCTTTTCGGTATTTGGTAGTAGCAGGGCGACAAAAGCCAACGGAGATAGAATAATCATACCCATAACAACGACCTGTCGAAGCACGAGGGTAATGACTACCGCTAAGACGATGAATATACCAGTTACAGCTGCGATACCAATCAGTGGAGCGGCTAGCGAACCTGACATCAGAGCCGACACCAAGGCCACTGCACCTGTTCCGGCAATGAATGCCATCAACCCAGCTGAAGCTAAATCACCATCGACTGTCACCAACGCCTGCTGTCCAGTCTCCTTCATCGCCCAAGCCGTAATCTGGGCAATACCTAACCCCAGCACATTAA
>CAZFKV010000006.1:0-20415 GCA_964519575.1 uncultured Candidatus Saccharibacteria bacterium
TTGCTAAGTGAAGGGACTAATCAGTCCGTATACGTAAACATCGCGTACTTTGTCGCCTTTGCTGGAATTGTGCTTACGTTTCTGGTGTTTAAAATAAGGAAAATCTCATAGGCTACTCGCAACGTCTTCAATTTCGGCCTGCGTTACTTTACCATGATCACTTTCTAATGCACCGACGGCCGGAATTTCGAGGTAGAAAGTTGAACCAACATTGAGCTCACTTTGACACCAAATATTGCCACCCATACGTTCGGTGAGTTTCTTTGAAATATACAGGCCTAGTCCCGTACCCCCGGTTTCTCTTGTTCTATAGTCTTCGGATCGGAAAAATTTGGTAAATATTTTCTTTTTATCGGCAACGGACATACCTATTCCACTATCTCTTACCCAAAACCTAATTGCATTATCAGACCCTGTGTCAGATCCGATGGTAATGACGCCCTTCTTACTATATTTGATTGCGTTTGTCATGAAATTCTGGAGTACTTCATGAACATACAATTCACTTGTCAGTAGCTTGTGATAGTCCTTATTTTTATCAATAACTATTTTTAAGCCCTTCACCTCGGCTTCATTTTTATAGTCCTTTGCAATTTCTTCCAGGATTTCACCTGGATCAATTGTTTTAAGATCAATATCCAAAAACTTCTTTTCTGCTCTTGCTAAAGTAGCTAGGTCGCTTACAAGATTAGCCAGAAAAATTGTGTTATCGTGCGCTGCCGTGATTAGATCCCGAGTTTTTTTCTTCATTCCTTTGCTCATAGCTTCCAGGAGCGCTGTCGATAAGTTAGCTTCGATAATTGCTACTGGTGTTCTTAACTCATGAGAAGTTACCGAAATAAAATCATCTTTTTGTTCATCTAAACTTCGTTCCTTTGTAATATCTCTAATCGTAATTACAAATCCTTCACCAATTTTCTGCCCATAGCTCTGCTTTACTGGAGCTACGCTTATACCTAAATTAAGCGAGTCTTCTTTATTTAGCCTCAAGACTACATCATTACGACGGAGTACTAGATTGGATGCTTTCGCTTCAGCAATAATATCCAATGCTTCTCCCTTTTCATCTACTAGGGCAATAACTTTACTAAGAGGTTGATTATCTAAACTTAAGTTTGTGTTGAGAAGAGCTAGTGTCGCACCGTTGTACATAGTGATTTTCCCTGTACTATCGGTTGCGATAACGGCCGCGTCCATACTGTTAATTAACGACCTGAGGCGATCCTTCTCCAGTTGCGCTTCGCCACGGACTTGATTTATGAGTTTTCTTTCTAAATAGTCGGCAATAAGCATTCTCCAAATAAAAATACCGATAAAATTAAGCAAAACTAGGTAAAGTAGGATATCAGCAAGAATTGGCCTATCTGTAAAGCCGTGTTGCACGATAAAAGCCAAGACTACAGTTACAGACTGAGTGACTAGATTAACTAGGACCCCCCTCGTACCGAACCGAAAACCATCAGAAAAAAGCAATAGCGGTAAAAGTAAAACATAGGGGCCGATAATTGGAACGATGAATATTAAGCCAATTGAAACAACGAGATGGTTAATAGTCGCAAAGTACAACCCATAACGGGATAAGGATTTAATGTTAGTGGAAACTGAATAGAAGTATGATCCTATGACCCCAGAAGTTATTATTATTATCCAAACAAGTAGATTTCCGTTATATGAAAGTCTGAGGAAATAATCAACTAAAAGACCAGTATAAAGGAATACATGCGCTCCAATAAGTATTTTATCGCTAAAAATAGTCGCTACCTGCAACATGTGATTATTGGTTGAACTATCTTTACTTCTTATTTTCATACTTGTTATGTTTATTCTACCTCGACTCGTATACTAATCATAGATGAATAAACTGATTGAATAATTCTACTAAGTAAAACATAATAGCAATTGGTCCTATTCATAGGGGTGTAGCTCAGCTGGCTAGAGCGTCGGTCTCCAAAACCGAAGGCCGTGGGTTCGAGTCCCCCCACCCCTGCCATATAGGTTGTTACTTATTTACTATCCAGAGGAATATTGAAGACACTTCCGCCTCCAACATAAGTTGGCATTGCTCCATTCCATTTCTTGATGGCATCTGCTTGATTGTCTAGCTCGTATTTCCGAAGCAATTCCGCACTTAGTGAGGTTTTCTGTACTCTTTGTGCCTCGGCATCGATTATCGCTCTCTCTAGATTAAATTTAGCTCGTTCAGCATTCTGCTGTGCTACTTGTTTATCTTCGATTGATTTGCTGAATTCAGAGCTAAAGCTAAAGTTAGTGATGCTAACATTGATCACTGTTATGCCGAAATCATCGAGTCGTTTTTCTAGTAATTTCAGAGTGTCTTGCTTGACTTGAGCCCTATCTGTTATAAGTTGCGTAGCGTCAAATTTAGCAGTACTGGCCTTGAATACTTCCTGCAATGCAGGATCAATCAGCTTATCTTTGTAATCAATACCAATTGTCCTGTGTATTTCACTAACCTTTCCTGCCTTCAATTTATAGTTAATTACTAGTACGGTGTTTACATCTTGAAGATCCTTAGAAGCGGCTGCAGCTTCAGCAGTCTCTTTTTGAACTTTTACGTCGTATTTATTTGCATTATCAATGGGCATTTTAAGATGAAGTCCCTCACCGAGCTCTTGACCAGTCACTCGACCAAAACGAGTCATAACTGCAATTTCTCCAGTACCAACAACTGTTAAGCTAGCAATAGCGGTAAACACCAGGACAGGAATTAAAATTGCACCTAGCTTAGTATTTCTGCCTACAGTAATGCTATTAACCATCTTTGTTGCTCTAGAAGATGTTTCTATCAGCTTTATAAAAATTAATATCGCAATACCTACTACAGCTCCAAAAATTATTAGTCCCATATTCTACACCCCTCAAATTATCTATCTCCATAATAAAGCTCAATGTTGATAATTACTAGATTTTTTCTGGCGCATCGATGTTTAGGATTTCTAAGCCACTTCGCAGTATTCTCTGGTAGTTCTTAACAAGTCTTATGCGAATTGGTGATCTATCATCGTCAAGAACTCGATTATTCTCATAAAATCGATTGAATACCTGGGTTAATTCATATAGATATGTGGCTATAATATGAGGCTCGAGTGATTTGATGGCTTCTTCAAACACCATTTGATATTTTGCAATTTCTCGTGCGAGTAATCTCTCATCTTTTTCTAGGGATTCCGACGACGTATCTTCATCTGTGCCTGTCACTTTGCTCAAAATACTACATGCACGAGCGTGTGCATACTGCAAGTATGGACCGCTTTTACCTTCTAGGCTGACAGACTCTCCAATATCGAATATTACATCTGGTCCGACCCTTTGTTTCAAAAACGCAAATTTAATGGCAGCTAATGTTGAGTCATGTTTGCTGTCACCGTGATTTATGGCAGATGCTTCTCGTACTGATTCAATCACATCTACGGCTCGGAGGACATTACCGAGCCGGGAGCTCATCTTGACACCGCCTTTCATCTTCACGTTTCCATGGGTTATGTGTATTGTGCGTTTTGCTATCTCTGGTTCAAACTGTTCGATGCTCTTAACAACAACTTTCATGTACTCAGTAATATCATTAGCCGTAATGATGATGCTCTTGTCAAATTTGTAGTCACGCCATTTAGCAAGCGCCACACCAACATCCTTTGCCTCATAGGTAGGCAATCCGTCATTGTTTATAAATACTCGCGTATGCAGACCGTACTTTTCGGCCTTGAAAACGATTGCCCCGTTACTTTCTTCATACACAGAACCGAGATGTGACTTGACTGTATCAACACCAAGTTGCGCATTTTCACTTTCTGGATAGAACTTCTCAAACCCACTACCAATGCTGGCATAGAAATGATTAAAATAATCATAACTCCAGTTACGACACGTCCAATAGATCTGAGCTAGGGGCGCCTCCTTGTCGCCGCTGTTTGTAATGTCATAAATTCTTTTATTGATTTTGGTAATCTCTGCTTTAGATGATTTGTCGTCTTCAAATGCGATGTTACCCGATACATACTGTGCGCTTAGCCAGGCTGCTCGTTCTGCTTCCTGAATTGAATCTAGTTTTTCTGGATGCTCTCCTTCGAGAGTCTGCAGTATGCCCCACATAGCCTTTGCTACGTGCATACCAACATCCCCACCGAAATTCACACGGTGTACTTCACCACCGCCTGCATGAACAATATTCGCAATAGCATCTCCGACAATACTAGTATACAAATGCCCGACATGAAGTTCTTTAAACGGATTAGGGTCTGAGTATTCAAGAACCACGGTTTGATTGTCGTATGGTTTTGCATGATTTTCTGAAGCGATAGCACTCAATAATTGGTCATCGTCAATCGTAATGTTTATAAATCCAGGTCCTGCAACCGAAACAGACGCAATCCCATCTTTATCCTTAAGCATTTCGGCTATTTTGCTTGCAATATCTTTAGGATTTTGAGATTTTAGCTTGCCTAGTTTCATAGCAACATTGGTCGTAAAGTCACCAAATTGTGTGTCAGGAACATCCAAAGCAACAGGGTCTTTGTGGGAGTACAAAGATGCACATATTTCCTCAATAAATGTTTGTATAGTTTTGTGTATCATATTATCGCTCAAGTATAACAGATAGAAACAGGAATAGATTAACGTTTTGGAGCTTCGTTGCGACCGAGGTTTTTCTTAGTTTCTTTGTGAAGAGTGTGCTTTCTCTCACGAGGGCAATATTTGTTTATTTCAATAAGCGTCGGACTATTTTGGGTATTTCTTGTAGTAACATAGCTTCTCTCGCCACAGCTTGAGCAGACTAATCCAGCGTATTTTACCTTGCCTTTTTTCTTGGCCATTTGTTCCTCAAATTATTTTATGGTTTCGTATTACTCTACTACAGTAAGTGTAATGAATCAATATGTGGAGCCGGCAGAGGGATTCGAACCCACGACCCACGGTTTACAAAACCGTTGCTCTGACCAACTGAGCTATGCCGGCGCACTTAACTTACTTTAACAAACGCGTACCTGTTTGGTAAATGCCTTTCATCACGCTATAATTTCGTGGTGCTACTAGCTGGGGTAGCGAAGCGGTCAAACGCAACAGACTGTAAATCTGTCGGCCTACGGCCTTCGGGGGTTCGAATCCCTCCCCCAGCACCAGAATCTGCTATCTATAATCTATTAAATACGCCGCCTTAGCTCAGAGGTAGAGCACTTCCATGGTAAGGAAGGGGTCTCGGGTTCAATTCCCGAAGGCGGCTCCATTGTTTATAGGTTAGCTTTACGGGCAAACCGGCTTTTCTTTATTTCTGGTATGGTTGAATTTTCAAGTTTCTTTCGCGTTTCTTCGGCGGCAACAATATCGCCATCGTCAGTGTACGCCTCCGCCAACAAGTTAAGAGTCTGGGGATTAGATTCAAGCTCTACAGCGTTTTCTAAAGCTTTAATAACCAATTTTTTATCCGATAATTTACTAAGAACTTTTGCATAAGCGATATAGCGAGCAGCAATCGGTTCTTTTTCAAGCGCCTGCTCAAATGCTAAACCGGCTTTTTCATACTTACCAGTTTCATAATATAGCAATCCTAAATTATGTAGACTTGATGGTTTGGAGTCTATCGAACTAGCAATTTCAAAACATTGCAATGCATCTTCAAATTCTTGTTGCTTTGCGTATAGTATTCCCAATCGATTATATGCTGGCGCGTTCTTGTTATCTATTTTAATAATAGTTAGCAGAGCCTTCTCTGCAGGTAAGTATTTTCGTTCTCTCATTGCCTTTTGAGCCACTTCCCATAGATTCTGTAATCGCAGTCTTGTTTTTGGGTTTACTTCTTGTTTAGATTGGACAAAATTTCTGACAGAGATAAAAGTATACACACCTGTTCCAAAGAAAATCGCAAAACTTAACATATCTATAATTGTACCATTAATAGCTGGGCTATTAACCTAGGCCCGACATTAGATTCTAGTTTCTCACGGGCGCTTTGAAGGAGATTAATTCGATTTCCCCATTGGTTAACTTTACTAGGTCTAAGAGAGGTCGCGTGTAAGGCGCTTTGACTTAAAGCTAGCAGTACGGATATCAGTTTTTCAAGAGCTAGTTTGTCTTTACTGATTTTTTTAATCTCTATTAATCGACTAAAAGTATCAGAACTTAATATCTTCTTTGCAACCCTTACCGAGTCGAGTAAATTATTTCTTAAGTCTTGATCATCCAGTAATAGATTAATATGTTCTATATTGCCTCTTGTTGCAGCAATTAATAAATTGGATTCTTCTTTGCTTATACCTTTTGATTCACAAATTTTGATTAATGAATCCAGATCTTGAATTGGTACGATTACGCGATGCATTCTTGATATTACAGTTTTAGGCAGTAAATACATTTTTGTGGTACATAGAATGAATATTGTATTGTCGCCTGGTTCTTCTAGTTCCTTGAGTAGAGCATTACTTGCTGATTCACTCATTAAGTGTGCAGATTGCACAATAATTACCCTCTTATTGGTTGTTTGTTTGGTCTTTAACTTAATGAGTAATTCTTTAATATCTTGTTTGGTTATTACGTTTCGTTCGTTAGGAAATATGTAGGCATCATTGTATTTATCTGAATTAGAATTCGAGCTGTGAAGCATTTCGGAAAGTAGTTTTGCAGCGTAGGCAATGTTACTTCTTGAAGAACCATGCAATAAGAACGCCTGTGTGCTACTTAGGCTACTTGCCCGAATTAATCGCAAAATATTTTTATCTTCAATTTCTATCATTTAATAATTATAGCGTGAATCCAGTAGGTGTTTCAGTTGTAAATTTTCTGCGGTCATTGTGAGCGATGCTAATTTCTAGATTCTTGGCATGAAGCATCAATCTTTCGTACGTGACACCACCGTAAAACCGGTCTCCTATAATTGGGTGCCCAAGATGTTTTAAATGAACGCGCAGCTGGTGTGTTCTTCCTGTTTTGGGGCGCAACTCAATTAAACTTCGGCCATCTTTTGATTCCAAAACTTTGTAATATGTCTCTGCTGGCTTGCCATGCATGCCGACTCTAAATGTATTAGGCCTCTTTGGATTACGCTCAATGGGCCATTTAATCACACCTTCAGACTCTTTAGGGGTTACTGCAACAACAGCTACATATGATTTATGGACTGAACGATTTTCAAACTGTTTCTGGAGGTAAGTTTTTGTTTCGGAGTTTCGCGCCAATATCATGATGCCGCTGGTGTCACGATCTAGCCTGTGTACAACTCCTGGCCGATTGGTATCTTCATCAGGAAGTAAATCTCTAAGTGCATCGACAACTGTAGTTTCCGCGTCAAGTCCATCCTTGGCGTGGACCAATACACCGACCGGCTTGTCGATTACAATAACGTTTTCGTCCTGATAGATAATCGGGATGACTTGATGAGCTTTCATGGTGGTTTCCTGTACCACAGTTAATGCATCACCTTCTTTAAGGAGTTGTTTTGTGCTGACTGTTTCATCATTCACAAAGACACGTTTTAGCTCAATTTGTTTCTGCCACTGACTGCGTGATATTTCAGGGAATAATTCAGCCAATACTACGTCGATTCGCTTTCTAGCAAACTCTTCTTCAATGATTACACCGATAGAAGTGGTTTTCACTGTATTTTTCGTCGTAGACCAACGGCTTCTTGCACCCTTCGGAGTGTTTCTTCAGCAATAGCAGACGCCTTAGCTTCATTGATTTCAAGTAAGTGTTCAATCTTTTCAGAATCAGTCTTCTCATATCGTTCCTGAAGCCCTGTTAGAAACATCTTCACTCGCTCTGCAACCTCGGTCTTAAGTGGGCCATACTTTGTTTGCTCATGCCATTTCTTCGCATATTCATAGATATTCTCATCACCAAGTATTGCACCAATTTGAAGCAAGTTACTGATGCCTGGTTTTTTTTCCATATCAAATGTAATGAATCCATCTGAGTCAGTTTCGGCTTTCATAATTTTATTGGCAGCTTCTGATGGGTCATCTAGCAAGTTAATCGTACCGCGCGGATCATCTATACTTTTACTCATTTTCTTCTCAGGGTTAGCCAGACTGCGAATACGAATACTGACATCTCGTTTGCTAAATTTCTGTTGTTCTTCCCAGTTAGCGGGAACTGTGAAAATCTCACCGAATTTACCATTCATTCGTTCCGCAATTGTTCTTATTAGCTCAATATGCTGTTTCTGATCGTCACCAAGCGGAACGTATTTTGCGTGGTATAGCAAAATATCAGCTCCCATAAGAACTGGATAGTCGAATAACGCCACACTAACTTCTTTATGCCCTAGTTTTTCCGACTTATCCTTAAACTCAGTCATTCTTTGGGCTTCACCAAAATATGTGAAGCAGTTCATAATCCAAGTCAGTTCAGTATGTGCTGATATGAAGCTCTGACGATACATTAGGGAGCGTTCGTGCTCAAGATTGATTCCGGAAGCAACATAAAGACGGACATTCTGAATCGCATTTTCGTACAAATCATCGTGATCGATTGGAGTCGTGAAGCTATGCAAGTCTGGTACGAAAAGAAAGAACTCCTGATCGTCAGCCAGATTCTTCTGTAATTGCACCATCGGTTGCAATGCACCAAGGTAGTTTCCCAGATGTAATTCTCCGTTAGCGCGTAATCCTGTAAGTATTCGTGTAGACATTAGTAAGTATTATACTCACATTATTCTTCAGCTGCATTAACGAGACTCGTCAGCAATCTTACCGCAGCTGCTTCTGATTCGTTTTGTGCAGTGGTTAGAGCAGAACCTACAACAGCTAGATCGGCTATTTCTAGGACGCTTTTAACGTCATTTGCTGTTTGAATGCCGAATCCGACTGCAACCCGAGCATCACACTGTGAACGAACGTGTCCAATAAGTGCTGTGAGATGTTTTGTTACTGATTCTGTCCTGTCTCCCGTGATTCCATGTCTAGCTGTTACATACACCAGATTTGGCTCTAGCGCTTCAAAAACTTCACTAATCCGAGTAATATGCATTTCTGGTGAGAGCACTGGCACAATAAGTTGTTTCAAGCTTGGTTCTTCTGTGATGAAGCTAATCATTTCTGGTGCATCGAAAGGTAAATCGGGGATAATAAAACCTTTGCAACCAAGCTCAATTGCCTTCTCAAAGAATTTCGATGCCCCATACGCAAGTATTGGTTGGAGGTAGCTCATAATGTAGATTTTAGTTTTATGGACTGTCAGACTAGAGAGAAGCTTAAGTGTCTCATCAACTGACACGCCGTTCCCTACTGCGTTGTCATTGGCCTTCATCAATACGGGCCCATCTGCAATCGGATCACTGAAAGGTATCTGCAACTCAATCGCTGACACTTCTCGGGCAATCATTTCATTGATAAACCTTTTTGTTATAGCCATGCTGGGATTACCCACTACTAGGTGCGTCATAAGTCGAGTCATAGGGAACCCTCACTCTTCAAAAACTCTCTAAATTTATCATCACCCAATTCTCTTCCCAAAATAAACAAATCCTTATCTCCACGACCAGACACGTTCACAACAATCACATCATCAACCTTGTATTCAGGCGCAATTTTAATAGCATGAGCAACGGCATGAGCAGACTCCATGGCTGGAATGATGCCCTCCATTTCAGCCAATATCTTTACTGCATTTAGGGCTTCTTTATCGCTTGCAGACACGAAGTGAACGCGCTTATTGTCATAGAGTTCAGCAAGCTCCGGTCCAACACCAATGTAATCAAGTCCAGCTGAAATGCTGTGGGTCTCGGCGCTATTTCCCAGCTTGTCCTGCAAAAAATAGGATTTGTATCCCTCAAACACACCAGGTTTGGCCCCTGGCAAGCGAATAGCGTTGTCGCCAATTTTCTTACTCTTGCCTCCAGCTTCTACTCCAATTAAAGCAACATCCTCATCGAGGAAATCATAAAACGCACCAAGTGCGTTACTTCCCCCACCCACACAAGCAACGATAACATCAGGAAGTGCTGTAGCGTATAAATCTTCTAATTGTCCTCTGATCTCAATACCTATAATACTTTGAAAATCTCGATTCATACGCGGGTATGGATCTGGACCGAGGCAAGAGCCAATGACGTAGTGTGTGTTTTCACTAGTCTTCATCCAATCACGGATAGCTGCACTAACAGCGTCCTTTAGTGTCTGAGCGCCCGTTGTGACTGGAATAACAGTTGCACCAAGTAGCTCCATGAGTAGAACGTTAGGTCGCTGACGATCAATATCCTTCGCTCCCATGTATATCGTACACTCCATGCCGAACTTTGCTGCCACCGTTGCCGTAGCAAGACCATGCTGTCCGGCTCCAGTTTCAGCAATAAGCCTTGTCTTACCAATGCGGCGTGCAACAAGAGCTTGGCCGAGGCAATGATTGATTTTATGTGCACCTGTGTGATTGAGTCCTTCGTTTTTAAGTAAAATACGCGCACCACCAAGCTTTTCACTAAGCCGGCGGGCCTCAATTAACGGTGTTGGACGATTGTTATACTGTGATTGCAATTCGAGTAATTCTTCGATAAAGCCATCTTCAGTTTTGAGCTCGTCATATGCATTCGCAAGTTCAGCCAGGGTCTTCTGCAACATTTCAGGAACATAACGACCTCCGTATGAACCAAAATACACTGGAGCGCTCACGAGCAAGCCTCTTTGAGTGAGTGTACAAATTGTACTATGTTAGTGGCTTCAAGCGCTGCTGTGCCCACGAGAACGCCCTGAGCACCATGTTCGCGTGCATTTACTATATCTTCGGGCGTGGTAATTCCAGAAAAAAGCAGCTTAGTCCTGTTTCCTGGTATCTTTAATAACAATTCAAGCGCCTTCGATTGGTTGATTTTCTGGGTTTGCAGGTCGCGAGCATTGACAGCAATCGTATTAGCACTACTGTCAAGTGCGCTCTGTAGATCCGCATCATCGTGAATTTCTACAACAGGCTCAACATTGAGTTTTAGACATATTTCAACTAGTTCCTTCAGAGTTTCTTGACTGACAATGCGAGCAATTAACAGAATTGCATCTGCTTGAACCTCAGCAATCTGACGAGCCTCCAAAATGAAATCCTTACGAAGCACTGGCAGATTAGAAATCCTCGCTTCCTGGACCATTTGTGTATCTCCGCCAAAGTATTGTTGTTCTGTGACAACAGAAATTGCATCAACACCTCCAGACATATAATCTCGGAGCACGGTATCGATATCGTCAAGAAACGGACTAGGGTGAGATGGGCTCTTCATTTTCAGTTCGCATACCAACACACAGTTTTGATTACTGAAAAGAACATTGAAACGGTTTGTTGCCGTCCTTGATAGCGTTGCTTTCGTATGTTCAACTATTTCATCGAGAATCATGACCCACTCCGAATTGATTTTATAACGCGTTCTACTTTAGTAAAGTTTATTTGATTCTTCGTTCTAATACCACTCGATATATCAATTCCAAACGGCTGTACCTGTGACAAGATTTCGTCAATATTGTCTGGAGTAATGCCGCCAGCTAAAATTATCTTTTGCTGATTCGTATCAATAAGTAATTTCGCCAACTTAAGGTCAACACCCTCTCCTAAACCTTGTGTTTCTCGATCTAAAAGATAGTATTCAACAGAGTATCGCTTCATGTACTCTTCGACTTCTTCGTACCTCGCATTTCTTCCAATTGGCACCGCTTTAATAGCAGGTACTTTTATTGCATTTATATAGGAACGATGTTCTGAACCGTGCAACTGCACCATAGTAGGTTGTACGCGACTGACTGTTTCAGTGATGTAATCCAGCGGCTGATCCCTGAATAATGCTACTGTTTTTACAGTGCTAGCTTTCAACGCCGAAACAATTGCCATTGCTGTTTCAATCTCAATTCTACGAGTTGATTCACCTATAAAGTTGAGTCCAATATAATCAACACCCATCTCGGCTAGTTTGGTCGCATCTTCAGAATTCATGACGCCACAAATTTTTAAATGAATCCTACCCATCTGAATGTAGTCTTTTTAGGAGTTCGCTAGGCTTGTTGCTCCGCAGAAGGTTTATTGCGCGCTCAACACCGATGTCAATTGAAACTGATGTCCCTGATACATAAAATCCAAGACCGGCATTTAGTGCAGTGACTCTCTGATGAGCGGATAAATTATTTGACTTCTTTAGTGCGCTTCTGATGATATCAGCATTAGTCTTGGCATCACCACCTTGTAACTCAGCTACCGATGACAGCTGGAGGTTAAAATTATTAGGGCTAATATCATACTCGCGCACTGCTTCGTCCTTGATTTCAATAATGTGAGTACTGTCTGACAAACTTGCTTCGTCTAAGCCGTCAAAACTTCGAATCACTAGGGTGTGCAACGTGCCTCGCTTAGCTACAATTTCTGCTATTCTCTCTGCATTTTTAGCCGAAAAAGTGCCAATTACTTGTCTATTTACACTAGCTGGATTCAGTAGTGGTCCCAGTATATTGAACACTGTAGGAAAACCAAGTTGTTTGCGGATCCCCCCTAGCCGTTTGAGTGATGGATGATATGCTTGTGCGAACAGAAAGCAAAAATTGTGTTGTTTGATGCTCTTTATTGCCTCAGCTGGGGAATTATTTATTGGTATGTTTAACTCTTCCAAAACATCAGCACTGCCGCACTTACTTGATGCACTTCTATTGCCATGTTTTGCTACTTTCACTCCGTCTGAGGCGATTAAAAGGGCGCTGGCCGTCGATATGTTGAATGTACCCGATCTATCACCCCCGGTACCACATGTATCAATTACACCGTCGTCAATATCGAGTTTAATCATTCTTGATTGCATTGCATCGAGAAATCCGAGAATCTCTTCAATTGTTGCTCCTTTATTTGTAACTGCGGTAATAGCTTCAGCTATTAGTTCATCTGCAATCGTATGATCATCAAGAATTTGTCCTAAAAATGAAGTAGCCTCGTCTCGCAACATATTTTGTTTGCGATTTAACTTTGAAATATATGAATTTATAGTCATTATCAAACCTCATTTAGAAAGTTACTAAGAATTTGCTTACCTGAAGTTGTTCGAAATGATTCAGGATGAAATTGAATTCCAAAGACTGGCAACGAATTGTGATGAAAAGCCATTACAGACCCATCTTCCGCCACCGCGTCAATAAACAGACTATCAGGAAAAGCCTTCGCTTCCACTACTAGTGAATGATATCGCATCACACTAATCTCTTCATGCAAGCCAGTAAATAACCCACTACCGCTGTGAGTAAATGTAGATGTTTTGCCGTGCATAATTGTAGGTGCTTTGACAATTTTACCACCAAAGAAATGGCCAATTCCTTGGTGCCCAAGGCATATTCCCAATAGAGGAATTTGTTCGTGGTATTTCTCGATAATTTCGTTTGTTTGACCAAAATATTCAGAGTCAGTCGGATTGCCAGGTCCCGGCGATATAACGATATGTGTGAATTCACCGTTTTCAATCCTATTAAAGGGGATTTCATTGTTCCGAACAACGACAATCGAATCTGCAATTTCACCAAGATACTGATACAGATTGTAGGTAAAAGAATCAAAATTATCTATCAACAATACCTTTTTCATCGCTCTTCTCCGACTGAGAACTGCGAAATGGCTCGGTCCATGGCTTCTTTCTTTTCGTTAATTTCTTCATATTCTCTCTGGGGTTTTGAATCAAAAACTATTCCTGATCCGGATTGCAAAATTAGCTGATTCTTAAAGGCGCTAATTGATCTAATATTAACCGCATGCATAGAATCTCCGTTATAGCTAAAGTAACCAATCGTACCTCCGTAAGGTCCTCGTTCAACTCCTTCCAGCTCGGCAATCATCTTTATCGCCTCAATCTTGGGTGCTCCACTCAAAGTTCCGGCTGGAAAACTAGCGGCTAATGAATCAAACATATCCTTACCAGTCATCAGTTTGCCTCTAACAATGGAACAGATATGTTGGACGTGACTTAGTCTCTTAACATACATTAAGTTTTCTATAGATACCGAGCCAATTTTGCTTATCCGCCCGACATCATTCCGTGCTAAATCAACTAGCATACTGTGCTCAGCTACTTCTTTCTCATCAGCGAGTAGGGATGTCGCCAGACGCTCGTCCTCTAACTCATTTACTCCGCGTCTGATTGTGCCTGCTAGTGCTTCAAGAAAAACATCACCGTTAGGCTTGGTATGCGCCAATAGCTCTGGACTAGCTCCAAGTGTTACATAATCACCAAACTTCATAAAGAACATGAACGGTGATGGGTTTATGTTACGCAATTCTCGGTATAGGTTAATTAAATCGCCTGAATATTTGTATGAATACTTATTGGCTAACACCACCTGAAAGACACGGCCATTCTGAATATCATCTCGAGCTTTCTCGACTATTTCGGCGTGTTCTGATTCTGTTTTATCTGCCTTTTCAAATGATATTGATAGATTGCTAGGTTTTTGGCTGTTGTTTTCTAAATATTGAGCTGATCTGTCTTCATCCTGATAGAAATAATTTACCAGTTCGCCCGGTGAATAGACCACACCATCAGTGTATTCCCCGAACTGAAAGTCAGGGAAAAGTCGTTTGTATGAGAATCGTAATGATGGTTCTAAATAATGTATACCTTCATGTGAGAAGTAACCGACTAGCCCACCGATATACCCCGGGTCAAGATTATTGTCTATCTTAAGGTGGTTTCTGAGCTCAAAGAAAGGATTATCGGTTGTGACTTTTACTCCATCAATATCAAGTTTTGATTGCATCGCGGTAAATACTCTTTTTGGAGCTATGCCAATATAACTTTGATGACTGGTTTGTGGCTGGTCCTTATCTTCAAGTGTTTCGAGCAAAAAACAGTTCTCATGTTGTGACACGAGCTGCTCAAAAAGGGTTAACGCATCTAGATCTGTTTGTAGTGGTTTCGTGCTAAGTTTCATGATGACTCCATATACTGTAACTGATTTAATATTAAAAAACCTCCCAAGAGGGAGGCTATAATTCTTATTTTGAAAAAAATACTAAAAAAGACTCCCTTGCTTCACAAGAGTCCATCGCCAGCTACTACTGTTGCTAATTTGTTTCATCTATTGTATAATATAACACTCTTATGGATACTGCAACATCAGTCGAATTCGATGTTCCTATAGATAGCTTGACTAAGTTAGGTGCTGCTGTCAATGGCGTTTTAGATGAAATTCCAGACAAAGAAGAACGCGGGTATGCTGAACACGCAATACGTGTTAAAGAGTTACTTGATGAAGGCGGCTTTACCAATGACGGGATGTTATTGGCTGCTGAAATTCATGATGGTGTTGCTTACGCACTCGACAACACTGATACGGCGGCAGAAACTATTTGGACGTTACTTTCAGATGTTCTTCGTGAAAAACCAGACAAAGAAGTAATCCGATATGCGATAGGAATCGCAGTAAGTGCGCATGAATGGGAAGAACGCGCAGAGACATGGCGTGATAAAATCGGGGAAGATCTTGATCAAATTGCTAATCCACTACGGCGACTGTCCCGTCATGCAAGGCAAACTCGTGAGTACATAGAAGAGCGATTCCCTAATCAAGATAATGAAAGCACCCGAACGATAGCTCGTGAGGTCCGTGACGCAATTGCAGACTCTAACTCCGCTGTTACACCAAATGTAAAGCGATTTAATGTCGGGATTACTGATGTTGGTACACTGCTCGATGATCTTAGAGTCCATGATGTAGAAGGACTAATCTTAAAAGCAGCTGAACTTGACGATAATATACGAAAGCCAAATACTTCACGCCCTGCATCGGAATGGCAAGATATTCATGAAACACTCAACTATTGGGTCCCCGCCTTAGAATTTGCAGGGTTAGAAGAATTTGCAAATATTATTAGAGACGGTTCACTCCGCGCGCTATATAAAGACACTGCCGTTCTTGATGAAGCAGAACAGAGGTTACTAGACTCACTTACGCTGTGCGATGAAGTTACTGACCGACTGAAAGTTGCCCTTCGTGATATGCACGATTTTGGAGATCTGAAGGAGACACGCGTAAAAAGCTCTGGATCTAGAGCCGATAGTATGGCAGTGCGCAACCATGAGCCTGCTGATGGAATTGGATTTCGAGTGATAGTAGATGACACATTAACTAGCGATGATGTCATAGCAAAAGCGCGTCAACTACAGGAGTCACTGGAAGAAGCTGGTTTTGTTGCATACCATCCCAGATCACTGGATGATCGTTTTGAAGCATTTATTGGTGACAATAAGCGAAATACAGAGTACGAGGCAGTTCATATGACGTTTAGCTACGCAGCGGAAGACGGAACATACACATCGGTAGAAGTGCAGCTTATGACGAGTGATGCATATGAAAACAACCAAACACGCGCTTCGCACACACTGTACAAGGCCATCTATGGAGCTGATGATCTTTCTAGGGCTCTTGCACATCGCGCACAGGGTAAGGCTACAGATGCAGACTGGGAACTGATTAACTACTGTGTGAGCGACATCGACAATTTAAGGAGTCGAAAGGCGTACTTTTTTGATAAACAAGATGCATCTATATTGAACTCCAAAACCCTTTCAGCACTTGCACGTATTGAGCAGTTGCAACGTGTTGATCCTGTACTTCAAATAGTAGCAGACATGGATGTAGCAAATATTGAGAATATCGTGATTTCACCCGAGTCCGTTTCACCCGAAACATTTCGTAGTATTGCTGAACAGCTAATGCCAGGATTGTGGGATGAGGAGTTTGAGCGATATTTCAAACTCGCGCAGTTCATTCATAAAAATCAATCACGCGATAACGGTGAATCCGATCACTTCACGGGTCACATCTTGCCTGGGGCTCTCGGATTAATGTACAAGCTGGCACATATTAGTAAGTTTGATGATCAGCAGAATTTTAAAGACTGGATAATAGTTTCACTATTGCACGATTCTCTAGAAGACTACGAGAAAGAGCTCGAGAATGATCCTGAAGCACTTGCGTATGCAGCCCAGCAACTAGAACTCTTGCCTCAAAAAATTAAAGAATCAATTTTACGCTTAACAAAACCTGAAAAAACAGAAGCAGAAAAAGCAATGACTGACCAAGTAGCTGCTTCACTAAGTAGAGAAAAACGATCAATCGAACAACTCACCGAAGATGAAATGTATATTAAAGCCTTTGAGAGAATGAGTAATTTGCGAACAGACTTGAGGCGTCTTGAAAGAATACAACAGTCAGGAGAATCTGATGCTGATAAATTTAGAGATATTCAAAAGTATTTCAATAAATGTGTTTATATATTCGACCTCATGCGAACTTTAAAACTGCGCGGCGAAATGGAATGGATTGCTAGTGAATATAGAAAATACGGTATTGGATAATTAATTATTAACGCTTAGAGAACTGTTCTTTCTTGCGAGCACCCTTAAGGCCGTATTTCTTACGTTCTTTGACCCGTGGATCACGCTTCATGAGACCAGCTTTTTTGAGTGTACCACGCCAATCAGGATTTAGGACTGTAGCCGCTTTGGCCATGGCTAGCTTACAAGCGTCAACTTGTCCGATTGGTCCACCGCCACTGACTCGCAGACTAACATCATGACTTTTCTCAATTTCGAGAACTCGCAGTGGTGCAATTAGATCCCACATCATACTTTCATTATGTGCTAGATAATCGGCTGCGGGCTTGTCGTTAATTGTGATGACACCTTTGCCTCCGGTGTATAGACGAGCTCTTGCTGTCGCTTCTTTGCGTCGTCCGAGTCCGTAGTAGTACTGTTTTTTAGTCTCAGCCATATTCTAGTCCTTTACTTTCAATTCTATCGGTTGTTGTGCTGTATGATCGTGGGTTTCATCTTTGAATACCCTCAACCTCGCCATTCTATCTCTTTGAAGTTTATTCTTTGGAAGCATTCCACTTACTGCATCTTGGATAACTTTGGCTGAATCTCTCTCTAACTGTTCACCTAAAGTGCGTTCCTTTAGACTTCCAGGATATCCAGAATGACGATAATAGACTTTTTCGTCTAACTTATTACCGGTAATTCCAACCAATGTTGAATTCACGACTACAACGTAATCGCCACCATCAACATGAGGGGTATAGGTAGGTTTGTCTTTACCAATTAGTGCCTTGGCAGCTACTGATGCCACTCGTCCAAGGGGCTGGTCCTTTGCATCGACAACGTACCATTTACGAACAACATCAGCAGGTTTTTGACTGAAAGTTTTTACGCCCTTTTTCATTTCTTACTCACCTTCTGAATGTTCTTCGGTTCTTTAGGTTTTACAGCTGTTTTGGCTTCTTTAACAGCTACTTCAGGTTTATTTTCTGCCTTTGACTTTGATTCATTAATGCCACCTCTCAATGCCTGAAGATCATCAACGAATTCAACTGAAGCCGTCGGGGCGTTATCGCCTCTTCGAGCCAATTTCTTTACGATTCGCAGGTAGCCTGAATCCCGATTTGCTAGTAGAGGTGCAATTTCATCAACAAGTTTATGGGCTGTCTCTTCGTTAGAAACAGAAGCTATTATCTGTCGTCTTGCATGAAGCGTACCTGTCTTTGCTTTGGTTATAAGCTTTTCAACATACGGTCTGATTTCTTTGGCCTTTGGAAGCGTTGTAACCATCGATTCAGATTCAATCAGATTACTGGCAAGACTTTTCATCAAAGCTCGACGAGCGTCCCTGTCTCTACTAAATTTACGACCTTTGTATCCGTGGCGATGCATATAATTCCTTACTAACTACTAAATTCCTGCATTTTGTCTTGAACTTCATCAAGTGCTTTACTTCCAAACCCTTTAAGCTCCTTAAGCTCGCCATCATTAAGCGTAACTAGATCCTGAAGGGTATGAATTTCATTATTAACAAGCGCGTTTGTTGTTCTTGCACTTAGTCCCAAATCTTCAACTGGGGTTGTAAGTTCAGAAGCATCTTCTTCGCCATTGACTGGAGCAGCGATGCTTGGCTTTTCAGCTGGAGCGGCAGCGACTTTGGTTGAGCCTGCTAATGCCTGATATTGTGTTACTAATATTGCTGATGCTTCCTCAAATGCGTCCTGAGGTGTAATACTACCATCGGTTGTTACAGTTAGTAGCAGTTTGTCGAGATTTGTAATCTGACCAACTCGAGTATTTTCAACGCGATATCGAACTCTGACTACCGGACTGTAAAGCGAATCAACTGCTATCATATCTGATGGTGTATCAGAGTCTCGCCGTTCCTCTACAGTGTAGTATCCTCGACCAGTTTCGACAATCAAGTCCATAACAAATTTAGTTTTTGCACCATCAAGAGTGGCAATAACTTGATCGGGATTAACTATTTCTAAATCAGCAGTTTTCTTAATATCTTTTGCGGTTACAACGCCTTTACCTGTTTTTTCAATTCTTATCTGTTGCGGTTCCTCGCTATATACTCTAAATCTAACTTGCTTAAGATTAAGCATTATATCCACTACATCTTCTTTTACGCCATCAATGGTAGTGAATTCATGAGTGACACCTTCAATCTTAAAGGATGTTATGGCTGCGCCACTAATTGAACTAAGAAGCACACGACGAAGGCTATTTCCTAGCGTCATACCGTATCCGGTGTGCATTGGTTCTACAACAAACGTTGTACTGTTATTTCCTAATTCATCTGTTTGAACTAGACTTGGGGTTAATATTTTGTGCGTCATTTGACAACTCCTCTTCTATACTACCGACTGTAGTACTCTACGATTAATTGTTCGTTAATGTGATCGTCAGCTTCTTCGCGAAGTGGCAATCCTGTAACCTTAATTATGAATTTCTTGCGATCCGTCGCAAGCCAACTAATTGGTTCTGATTCTATTTCTCCAATAACATCATCAATATTCGTAAAATAAAATGATTTCTTGGATTTATCTCTGGCAGCGATAACATCGCCCTTTGAAACACGAATTGATGGGATGTCTACCCTATTTCCATTAACTGTAAAATGCCCATGCGATACTAACTGACGTGCAGCTCTTCGACTTGGTGCAAATCCTGCCCTAAATACAACATTATCAAGTCTTCTTTCGAGCAATTGTATAAGGGTAGCTCCAGTTTGACCCTTTTCCTTTGATGCTTCTGTAATTAACCTACGGAACTGCTTTTCAAGCAATCCATACATTCTCTTAACCTTCTGTTTTTCGCGTAGTTGCAATCCGTAGTTGCTTTGCTTTTTAAATCTTCCAGCTCCATGCTGTCCTGGTGGAGCTGTTCGCTTAATCATTATCTTATGGGCTTTACGATGTAACGGCACACCTTCTCGCCTACTAATCTTGGTTATTGGGCTGGTATCTCGTGCCATAATTAAGTTCGCCTCACTCTCTTTGGTCTAACGCCTCCATGTGGAATACCGGTGACATCACTTATTGAAGTCACGTGGATATCAACATTGCTCAAAGCTCTAATCGCCGCATCTCTACCTAGCCCAACTCCTTTAACAAAAACTTCCACTTTGCGTACACCAT
>CAZFKV010000007.1:0-20129 GCA_964519575.1 uncultured Candidatus Saccharibacteria bacterium
AAGAACAGAATCTAGGCGGGTTTTAGGTTTTCGATGAGTTTGCTTAGGCTCATTGTTGCGACACAGACCACTGCATCTGCACCGCCGTAGTAGATGTAAATCGTATCATCGCGTACCACTTGGCCACAGCTGAAGATGACGTTATTTATCCAGCCTTCTAACTCGTATTTTGTACGAGGAACCATGATTGGTGCCGCTGTCCGGCCGATAATCGAAGTTGGATCATCTTTGTCGAGTAAGACAGCACCCATGCAGTAGAAATGCTCTTCACTAATACCGTGATAAAACAGTATCCAGCCAGCGTCGGTTAGAATTGGTGGTCCATTGATGCCGACTTTTTGACTATCCCACATACCGTGTCGAGGCCCAAAAAGTTGGATACAGCGGCTGAGTTTCTCAGTCGTGAAGTCTAGAGAGTCTATGTAGTCGGCACATACATGGTGATCTATGCGGTGTAGAACTAAATACTGATTGTTTATTTTGATGGGAAAGATAGCCGCATCTTTGTCGTCAATTCCGCTTGGTGAAATTAGTTCTGGTTTACTCCAAGTATCCCATTTGTGAGCCTGGAAATCTTTGATATCAATAGAGCTAACTGCTACGGCTGGCATGTCGCGACCGTTATAGCCGGTGTAGGTGATGAATAGCCTGTCTTCAATTCTAACTATCCTACCGTCTTCGCACCCTGAGTTCCCGTCTGGAAGGGTAAGTTTCATTTCAAAATCAGTTCTGGGAATGTAAATTGGCTTATCTAATCTTGTGTCTATTGTGAATCCGTCTTTACTGGTTGCCAGCCCCATTACAGAGGTGTTGTCAGGCCCAACTGCCCGATAGATAATTTGCACTTCACCATCGATATCAATGGCAGTTGGATTAAGCACATAGCTTGATTCCCAAACATTTTCCTTGATTGGCTCTAATATCGGATTTTTCTCGTATCTGTCCGCGTAGTCCTGTTCGGCGCCTTCCATCTCTTGAAGCAAACCAGATAGAGATACAGTTGCGGCAGCGACTGTGGTATCAGCGGCACCATAGAAAACAGTTAGCACATCATCATCTAGAATTGCTCCACTTGGGAAGACAATTTTTGGAAGTTGACCATACATTTCGTAGCTTTCCTCCGGCACCATAAACGGATAGCTAGTTCGACTGATGATTTTTCTTGGATTGTCTCTGTCGAGCAATACGGCTTCAATTCCAAATACGCGGTTATCTTCATCATAGTAATTTTGAATATGGCTATATATCATCAACCAACCATGTTCGGTTAGTATCGGCGGAGCTCCGACCTCACAATGATCTGTTGGTAATCGACTAAGGTCGATGCTGTGAGTATCAAGCTGGGTGTACCATTTTATCCAAAAATCCTTATCCCATAGTTGATCTAATTCGTCTAACTGTGCGATTGCTAGCTTGCTCGGTGGCTGGTCACTATTGGCTGTTAGTATGACTGTCCACTTGCCAGCAACTTTTTCGGGGAACAGAGCCATCGCCTTTGCATTAAATGGTGTAACTAAATGTTTTTCATCGATTTTTTCTAGATCTCTAGTTTTCGCAACAGCCACTCTGATGTTATGACTACTGAAGGGGAAGCCACCAAGTGCGGTGTAGAAGATGTAGTAATCATCTTCTATTTTGGTAATGCGTGGGTCTTCGCAGCCGTATTCTTCCCAGTCTTCTTCTGGAACAATCAACTGATAATTCTTAGTGAGCTTGGAAAGATCTGGTTCGGTGCTAATGGCGTGACCAATCGTTGACAGAGCTAGGTTATGGCCTTTATATAGGCTGACATCACCCATTGCTCGGTAGACCAAATGCAAATGGCCTTCATGTTCGATTGGTGAAGCATTAAAGGTCGCTAGAGACTTCCATGGATGCTGGTTGTCACTCTGAATAATAGGATTATTTGGATTTCTAGTAACTGTAAACATTAGGAGGCAGTCTTAGGATTCTCAAGATATGAATCTTTATGATTTAATAGATTCTCAACGAATCGCTTAAGTGGTGCTGTCGCAACACATACATGACGATCGCCACCACCATAGTAGACATGGAGTACTCCGTCTAGGATTGCCGCCCCAGAAGGATAAGCGATTCCAAATTTCCATTCATTTTCATAAGGCATCTCTGGTTCAAGGATAGGGTTATTGCTACGAGCGATTACCTTACTAGGATTATTGGCATCCAGTATCATTGCTCCAATTTTGTATTTTCCATCATCTCTGTCGTCCACAGCGTGATAAATAACCAACCAGCCCTCATCAATCCTTAACGGAGTAGCTCCGATGCTGAGTTTCCTGCTGTCCCAATTGTGTGGGCGTGATGCTATGCTCGCATGGCTTTCGAGCCATTCACTGCGTCCTAACTTATCGAGATCGTCAGTGTAGTGTATTAAGATATTTGGGTATACACGGTGGAAAATTACGTATTTTCCATCGATCTGTTCTGGTAGAATAATGCCACTTTTGTTTGTTACATTTGGCTCACTGATAAGTCTAGGTTCGCTCCAATTATCCCATTTGTGGTCAAGGAAATCTGATCGGCTGATTGTGCTCATTGCTAGCCGTGGCGGGCTCCAACCATCATGGGCAACATAGGTTAGGTAAATTGTTTCGTTAATTCGAGTAATTTTCGGATCTTCACATCCTCCCCAGCCTCCGCCACTGCCAAATGATTCGCTCCATTTATCAGATTTTTTTATACCAGTACCGGCTTCGAAAGACATTCTAGGCCAGTAAGCAGGGGTTGGGTGTCTTTCGTCTATCGTTACTCCGTCTTTACTCGAAGCATAGCCAATATAACTAACGCCAGCTGCGTCCAATGCGCGGTAAAGAATGTGGATTTTACCTGCATCATGTAACACTGCTGGATTAAACGTACCGATTGCTTCCCATGGACCACCACCTTCTGGTGCAATTATCGGATTGGCCGGATGTCTTGATAATGCTAGGCTTTGTGCAACTTGGGCCGTCTCAAGTGCATGAGGGTTTGGGAGGTTAATGATGAAAATACCACCACTCTTGCTCGTACAGTAGATAATTATGTCTTGTTGATAAATAAGTGCGCCAATTGTTCGAGATGCGTTTCGCCTAGATGTCTGTACCTGCCATAGAGGACCGCTAGCCTGCCAGATGACTTCGTTTGGATTCATTCGATTGAACAAAACCGCACCTATGCTTAGGGTGTGAGTCTTTTTATGGAACTCAGTGCTTTGGTAAATAACCATGATTCCCTGTTGAACGACTTGCGCAGCAATTACAACCAAGTTTTTTCGGTCAAAATTGTGACGACGTAGATGAATCGGAGCATCGTGTGGGCCATGCCAACGCTTTAGATCCCTAGAAAGCGACACATTTAAGTTATTTCGCGAATGGTACATTACATACTGACCATTGTGTTTGAACTCGGGGACAATTACGCCCGCCTCAGCAGATGGTGTACCAGATTTTGCGACATTCCAAGTCTCAATTCCTAACTCACTAAGCTCGTTTGCGATTGCTACTTTTAACTTACCTGATTTGCTATAGGTAAGTACTTGTTGATCAATTACTTGGCTTAGGTGAGCTCGTTCAATTTGGTCGATATTTTCAGTTTGACCGTTATCGAACATGAGAACCGGGGAATCAATTTCTTCGAAGGAGATACTATCATCTGAAATTGCCAGACCTAATTTATTATGACCCCTACGTTTGCTTCGATAGAGTAAATTTGTCTGTTTGCCCTGCGCGGTAATGCCTAATGGTGTTATCACATTGGCGGGTAGTTGGGTATGTTGACTGGTTGTCGTAGCAGACTCATTCATCATTACTCTTATGTTATCGTAAATTACAGTGCAATACCACAACAAACCGATGTAAAAAATACTCAAACACGAGCATCTATTAACAAGATACTAATCCTTAGGAAGTAAGTTAACTTACTCATGCTTGACGCGAGTAAGCAATATCACTACACTTGCTCTCAGCCTGAGAGGAGTTAACAATTGGGATTATTTCACGACGTTGAAGACCGTAATACAATACTTGTAGCCAGTGGTATTAGGAGCTATAACATAGATCATTTTGCTGGTGCAATCAGGAAACTATCAGTAGAGCTAGATCGAAAAATTAAAGTCGTTTTTATAGCTGATGCAAAGAAGTCCACGATGATTCCTGCATTAATAAAGAAAATCCCCAACTCTTCTTTATTAGTATGCGATACTTACTCATTAATAAGCTTAGAAAATACACTTTTACCTTTAGCTGATAAGTTGCTAGCGGTACTTTGTCGAATTGAAGATGATATTCCATTATTCAAACGGGTTATTCCTCACGTACCATATTTATTAACGCCTAATGCTGAGTCATTGGACTGGACAACAAACAAGATCCAAATGCGCAGGCGCCTAGCAACTTTCAATCCCAAGATTTCTCCGATTTATTCAGTTGCAGAAGATTCGTCAAAAACTACAATAGATAGAATTATTAAAAAAGTCGGATTTCCCATGGTGATCAAACCAGCCGGTCTGGCAGCAAGCCTATTGGTTAGCGTCTGCTATGACGAAGAAGAATTTAGCAATGCTTTAAAAAACGCATTCTCTCATTTAAAAAAAGCTTATCGCGATTATCAGGGACGTGGCGAGCCACAAATTTTAGTCGAACAGTTCCTGGAAGGTACTATGTATTCGATTGATGCCTATGTTAACGCTAGGGGTCGTGTTTATACTTGTCCACCAGTTCATGTAAAAACGGGAAGAGCTATTGGGATTGATGATTTTCATGGCTATCAGCAACTAACACCCGTGAAGTTACAAAAACATAGAGTCGAACAAGCCGAGTCAATTGCCAAAGACGCAGTATTGGCACTTGGGTTACGTAATCTAACTTGTCATATAGAAATGATAGTAACCGAGCGTAAGGGTTGGAAGATTATTGAAGTCGCAGCGCGTCCAGGTGGCTTTCGGGACATTCTTTATAATCTTGCTTATGGATTTGATCACGCATATAACGACATACTCATTCGTTTGCCAAAGAGACCTGAGATTCTGCGCAAGCCAAAAGGCTATGCAGTTGCAATGAAATTTTTCCCCAGGAAAGAAGGAATTCTTGAAAATGTAGTTGGGCTCGAAAAACTTAAAAAGTTCGAAAGTTTTTATAGACTAATGGTAAACAAGAAAAACGGCGATATGTGTATGCATGCCAAGCATGGCGGTAAAAGTGTTTTTGATGTCATTATGTTTAACCAAAACCGAGCCAAATTAATTGCCGATATTAGACGATTGGAAAGACTCGTTACTATCTTTGTAGAGCCCAAAAAGAAAAGTAATAAGTAGAGACTTTCAGAACTTAAGCGTGATACAGTTTATGTAGCATGAATATTGATATGATAATTGCTGTTGTTTTGGCTGTTTTATTACTTATTCTTATTGCCCTAAGAACTCACTCGGCTCTAATGATATTAGCGAGCAGTGCTGGGTTCGTACTTAGTTCATTATGGGGGGCTACAATTTACGATGCTTTGATTAATTTTACTGATTATTTCGAAAATGACTGGGGTTTAATATTTATCAAAGTCGGGCTTTTCCTAGCTCTACCGATTATGATTGCTCTACATTTTAGAAAAACTCAAAGTCATCGAATGATACAACAAATTGTGCCGGCCGTTTTCTGGGTTATATTCACGGCTTCAATGACAATTAGTCTGTTGCCCGTGTTGATGCAAGAATATCTAAAAGATAATTCACACATTGTCTTTATGAGTCAAGAGTTCCTAAATGTTTTGGTGTTGGTCTCAATTCTCGTCGCAATGGTGGAGTTAATGAGTGAACGCACTAGGCCTAAACTTGGTCGCCCAAAGGGTCATTAAAAAGCTTATATTTATTAGACAATACCCGTACATAGGTACTAAACTACAAATATAATAGTAAGGAGAATAAAATGGAAAAGAGAAGTGTAGTCGGAGTGGTATTGCTACCATTCGTAACTTTCGGAATCTATGCACTGTATTGGCTGGTTAAGACCAAGGGCGAACTGAACTCTCGCGGAGCAGAAATCCCGACTGCTTGGCTGATCATCGTGCCAATTGCAAATATCTACTGGTCTTGGAAGTATTTTGAGGGTGCGGAGAAAGTAACCGGCAGTAAGGT
Organism: uncultured Candidatus Saccharibacteria bacterium; assembly: GCA_964519575.1. Lineage (GTDB taxonomy): Bacteria > Patescibacteriota > Saccharimonadia > Saccharimonadales > JAGPDM01 > CAZFKV01. The sequence goes on from CAZFKV010000007.1 coordinate 6,125, forward strand.
TAACGCTGTACTCATGTTCGTTCTTTATCTGGTCGGGTTTTCCTTTGTTTCGATGGCACTATGTCAGGACGCATACAATAATCTTCAACCTGCAGATATCTCTGCTCCTGTTGCTCAGCCTCCCGTCGCTCCACAGCCACCAGCACCAACAGTCTAAATATTGCAATAACAGAGGTTACAGGCTAGAATGTAGTCTGCGCTTTTTAGAGTTCTGTAGCCTATAACAAAACTAAAACCAATACACTTTAGTGTATGTTCGGGTTTTGTAGAAGAGGAATTGTAGGAAGCTAGAGTTGATAATCTATTTCTTTAGAAATAAGATTATCAACGGAAGTAGAGTGTAGCTTCCGACGAGGGCCAGTAGCTCAGCTGGTTAGAGCACGGGCCTTTTAAGCCCGGTGTCGAGGGTTCGAGTCCCTCCTGGCCCTCCAATTCATGAAGTCCCTTCTTGGGACTTTTTGAATTGGGCAGTAGTGCCTCGAATCCTCGACACCTGTCGAGGGTTAGAAATGCTGGTAGCATTTCGCAAGAAAACCTTCCGATGAAAGCTATGCTTTCAATCGTGAAGTTTTGGGCCTGCGGAACGTAGGCGAGTCCCTCCTGGCCCTCCAATAAAGATTTATATAGAATTTAAAGATGGGTTCCGTTAAAGAATATTTACGAAACACTTCAGCTACACAACAAGCTGAGTTCAAGAGAGTCCAGAATATTGTTCGTAGTATAGTTCCTGAGGTTGAAGAAACAATTAGCTATGGCATTCCAACATTCAAATACAAGGATACGTACTTGCTCTATTTTGGTGCATTCAAAAACCATATGAGTGTGTTCCCGGGATCGTACTTAATCGATGAACTTCAAGATCAGCTTAAAGAATACAAAATAGCAAAAGGCACGATTCAATACACGGAGGATAATTTGCTATCTGAATCAGTTATCAAGCAACTGATTCAGATGCGTAAAGCCCAGATTGATAGTAAAAAATAATTCTATAAATGCTTTTGTACATAGCGAAGATGGCGTTCACGAGCAGGGATAAAGTCGGCTTTCTTGAGGCCTGATTTGCGCAGCATATGACTAATACGCTCACTGCCAATATAGTGTGGCATCATGACATAAGTTGCACCTTCCTCGTACAAATGAGCTGCATCTTCAGGATTCTCAGAATGAGCAATAACAATCGCATGAGCATTTCTTTGTCGAGCTTGCTGAACAATGAATAGATTGTTCGCTGAGTCACTCACTGTTGATACAATTACTTTCGCCTCCTCAATATTGATACCATTAAGGAATTCAAGATCTCCCATGTCTCCGTAGACAAATGGGATTCGATCGTCTATTAAGTCGTCAGCTGCTTCAGGATCATAATCAATTACTATGAAACTCTTATTTAGTTTACGAAAGGTACGCACTAGCTCCTGACCACCTCTGGAATACCCAAAAAGAATCACATCAAATTTCTGGTCTGGCTTATCAACTTTTCTAATTTCTCGTCGTTCAAACAAACTTAAGTATTTTTCAAACCAACTGTATAGAGTGTTATCAAACAGCATCATGTATGTTGAAAGGGCGATTGTTATCAGCCCAACCAAAGTAACAAGTGATACGATTTTACCATCTACACTGCCGACACTGTGAGCAAGAAGTATAAAGATAAGTGAAAACTCGCTTATCTGAGCAACAGTTAGTCCAAGTTTGAAGCTAGTTTTCTTGGTATATCCTTGAATACCCATCATTGTCATGACTATCAAAGGGTTTCCTATTAGTACAAAGGCGGACAATGCGATTGCCTCTGGTAAAAGACCGAGAATATCATCAATTTGTAGCTGAACCCCAAGAATTATAAAGAAAATCAGTATGAAGAAATCGCGTAGCGGTCTCATTCTTGAAGATACCTCTTGAGCGTAGGGTTGGGTTGCGAGAACCACTCCGGCGAAGAAAGCACCAACTTCTATTGAAAGCCCGGCTAATGCAAACAAAGAGGCAATTCCAAAGCCCCACGCCAACGCAAAATTAAACAAGAATTCTTGAGAATTCGACAAGAAATTCTTCAGCTTAGGCAAGATGTAAGCTTGAGCTATAAACAGACCACAAATAATAAGTATTACAAAGCCAGCAGTCATGCTGAGCTGCGGCAAAAGAGGACCCGTTTGGTTTGTCCGAGCAACAAACAATAACATAATTGATGCTACGAGATCTTGGACAAGCAGTAGTCCTACGCCGACTTTTCCGTACAGTTGATTGGTTTCCTTCTTGTCATTCAATATCTTGAGGACGATTATCGTGCTCGAGAAAGTCAAAGCGACGGCCACAAAGAAGCTTGTTACCATGTCAAAACCTAATAGATTACAGATTAGAAACCCAAAGCCAGAAGTGAAGAATATTTGTCCTGCGCCTACGACAAGCGAAGCTTTGCCTACTTCTTTGATAACCTTTGGATTAAGACCGAGTCCCACAACGAATAGCAGTAAGGCGATTCCAAAACGAGAAAAATTCGAGAAAGTTTCCTCAGATTGAACAATATCAAAGAAATAAGGTCCGAGTAGCAATCCTGAAACTATATAGCCGATAATTAAGGGCTGTCTTAGTAAACGAGTAATAGCACTAATAATTCCAGTTGCAGCTAGGACAAGAGAAAGTTCGATGAATAGATTTTCGTGCATTTTTGTATTTTAAAGACTCTGCTTATAAAGGTATTATGCATCAGAGTATTAGCCGTAAGCAAATTGCAGTTCGGAAACATCGTGAAAATATTAAACAAACTACCTTTCGAAATAACAAAAATACGTAATTCCACATTAATAATTACTCTGCTAATAAGCTTTATGATTGGAATTTGGTTTGGGAGATATCGAGTCGAAATTGAAGCTTGGATATTGCTACTACCAATTCTGTTATCTCCGTTAATTATAAAACGATCGAAAACTTCTCTAATTATTATCATATTGATTGGTTTATCGCTTGGATTGGTCAGGGGACAGTTAGCGCTCGAAGAACTAAGTCGGTTTGACTCACTCATCGGGCGAAATGTCACACTGACAGGAAAGGTGCTAGACGATGCTAGCTACGATAATCGAGGCCTGACTGAATTTCACGTAAACCAAGTTAATCAAGATGGCAGAAAGCTACCCGGCAAGATGCGTATTAGTGGCCATGTTTCGCCGTATGGTGTCGAGAGGGGAGATCAAGTTGAAATCACAGGGAAAATCAGAGAAGGATTTGGTAGCTACCAAGCAAGCATTAGCTTTGCACGGATTGTTGTAACTGCCCGTCAAGACACGATTTTTACCAGAGCAAGAAATCAGTTTTTTGCGAGCATCTACACCGTACTTCCAGAGCCTCAAGCGAGTCTTGGGCTTGGTTTTTTAATCGGCTTGAGAGCTCTTTTGCCCGAAGATCTATTAACACATCTTTCTCGCACTGGATTAACTCATATTGTGGCTGTAAGTGGCTATAACCTGACGATTCTTGTAAGAGTATCGCGTAGGAGCTTAATGCAGATAAGTAAATTTAGTGCTACGGCGATTTCGATTGGATTAATACTGCTCTTTCTGATGTTTACAGGACTTGCCCCTTCAATATTACGAGCAAGCATCGTGGCGGCATTTGCCCTTGCAGCCTGGTACTACGGGCGACCTATCCGTCCAATGATGCTGCTTGGATTATCTGGTGCAATTACGGCAGGTATCAACCCATTCTTTATTTGGTTTGACATTGGTTGGTGGTTAAGTTTTACTGCTTTTTTCGGCGTACTCGTACTTGCTCCGGTATTTACTGAGCGATTATTTAAAAAGACCGGAAAAGAACTTTTTCTACCATTACAGATCGCAATAGAGACGACATGCGCACAAATTATGGCATTGCCAATTATCATGGTAGTTTTTGGTGAACTGTCTTTAATATCAGTTGTCGCCAACATACTTGTTGTACCTTTCATTCCGGTTGCTATGCTGGCGACATTCGTAGCTGGTATCAGTGAAATCATAGTACCGTCTCTAGCTGGCTGGTTAGCTATTCCAGCCACCATAATTCTGGTGGCGATGTCATCAATAATTGTTATGCTGTCTAGTATTTCTTGGGCTCTCATTTCAATTCATATTGACTGGTCGATTGTCGTTGCTTGGTATTGTGCAGTACTGTTTGTCTATTGGCTAGTTCAGAATAAACTGACAACCCAACAGCGACTATCAGTTTTAAATTCTAATGTTTTTGAATAAATTGTACTTCTGATACTTGATTCATTAGTATATAAGCGAAAGCAGTAATAATTATGAATCCCAGTCAACCATCATCAAATCAGAGTGGCTTTGAGGTACAAGTGGCAGAAGCGCCTAAGAGGCATCATGGTGCACTCTATCCAATCTTAATTGTGGCAGGTTTAATAGTGCTAATACTAATATACTTCTTCCCTTTAGCGAGTTTCGCAGCCAAGGATTATGCGGGGAAACTGTCAAAGCAAAGACTTAATGTCGAGGACTCTCTTGATGGTCAAATAAAGTCAAGTTTGGCAAAAACTAAAAAAACTAAGAAAGACAGAAACTCGGTAAATGATATCAAGAGTAAATTTCTCGCTGACAAACTTAATCGACCTAAACTGACCAATCTTCCTTTGGCAGAAATTGTGAATGCCCGATACAAAAAGGCTGTTGAGTGTAAGAAAGAAGTTAAGAAATATGACCAGAAAACGAATATTACTGTCGAAGAGACACTCAAGGCGCTAAATTATAATGAACTATTCCAGACTGCTTCAACAACTGCCAGTGATAGTGTCGATGATGGTATTGCGTCAACTGGAGAAAAAGCAAAGTCAACAATTATTAGTTTGGCAAATTCTGTCAGGGATAGTACAAATAAACTTGAAAACGCCAATACTCCCACCGAGTTATTTAATGTTCATTTTGAGTCTATTGAAGCATTACAAAATATCGATAATTCTCTTAATGAATACGCAATAGCCAAAGAAAGTGCAAACCTTAAAGTTGAGTCTGAAGTAAGTAGCTTTCTAAATAGTAATGTCGCAATTATCCAAGATCTTGGGGGTGAAATATCGGCTTATATAAATAGCTTGAAGGATGAAACTGAACAAATTCGTTCCAGAAGCACTAGGATTGAGAAGCTAGAAAAGGAAATTCTTAACTAGTCCAATATTGTCGGTCGTAGTGAAAAAAGAAAAAGTCCTATATATTAAATGGTATGTCAGGACATAGTAAATGGGCCAAGATAAAACGGGGTAAGGCAGTAGAAGATGCTAAGCGTGGTGCCGTATTTACTAAGCTCGGTAATGCAATTGCTGTAGCCGCTAAAACAGGTGGCGACCCAGATATGAATCCTACCTTAGCACTTGCTATTCAAAAAGCTAAAGAATCCAACATGCCCAATGCCAATATTGAGCGGTCAATAAAACGTGGGACTGGCGAACTTGGCGGTGCGACTATCGAAGAAATGGTATACGAAGGGTATGGTCCTGCAGGTATTGCCGTTATCGTCGAATGTGCAAGCGATAATCGAAATCGTACTTCTGCAGATGTACGAACTGCTTTTAGTAAAAATGGTGGAAACATGGCAGAATCAGGTGCAGTCACTTTTCAATTCGATCATAAAGGCGTTATTCAAGTCGCCAAGACTGGCAATGACGACGACGACCAACTGTCAATCATAGACGCTGGCGCTGATGATGTGTTTGACGAAGATGATCAGTGGGCAGTTCACACAGCGGCCAAGCAACTCAATGAAGTTAAAAAAGCGATAGAAGCGGCCGGACTTACAGTAAAAGAAGCTGGATTAGCATATGTTCCTAAAAACACAGTTGAAATCTCAGGAGAAGCTGACCAGGCCAAGGTCATGAAACTCATGGATGTACTCGATGAGCTTGATGATGTTGTCGAAACATTTAGCAATTTTGACTTAGTTTAATTATGAGAATTATTGGTATTGATCCAGGGACGGCAATAACTGGTTTTGGAATAATTGATGTAATGAAAGGGAACAAAGCCATCCTTGTTGATGCTGGCGTCATCCGCACAGTTGCACACACACCATTACCTGAGCGCTTGATGACAATCCATAGCGATATTACAGAATTAATTAAACAATATGAACCTCAGCAAATGTCAATTGAAAAATTATATTTTGCTAAAAATGTGACCACAGCAATCAGCGTAGCGCATGCGCGTGGTGTCATCGTCCTAGCAGCTCAATCTGCAGGTTTGGGGGTTTACGAATATACGCCTTTGGAGATTAAGCAAGCTATGACTGGGTATGGTCGAGCGACTAAGGCACAAATTCAGGAAATGGTCAGGATCATGCTTAATCTCAGCAAGGTTCCAAGCCCTGACGATGCTGCTGATGCGCTGGCGGCGGCTTTGACCCAGAGCCACCAGCTTTGACGATGCTACTTATAAGCGTTACTGTTTTGCTGTAATATATTCGTATGGATAGTAAACAAAACATAGCACAAACAGCAATTATTAAAACAGGGTTTGCCAATCTAATGAGAGGCTTAGAGAATGTAGGAGGTCGTTTAACTCTAAGTGCAAAAGAGTTAAACTTCACTCCGCATGCGCTGAACATACAATCACAGCCTGTATCGATACCTTTACGGTCTGTCACGAGCACCTCACTTGGTTTTACGTATTTTTTAAATATTCCAGTATTTCCAAATGCTTTAGTAGTAGAGAGTCAAACTGGCCAGTATAGGTTTACGGTATACGGCAGAAAGAAGTGGCAGACAGCCATTAATTCAGCCCTAGGTAATCAGGCAATTCTATAGGTATGTTCAGATATCGAAATAATTTCGTTTTCCCATGCACTCTTTGACGATGCGCCGTATAAGCGTTACTATTTTACTGTAGTAATTTGTAAAAGGACTTAATTCATGCAAACACCAAATACAACACAACCTATCTTTTCACCGCAATCCAATCAAGGTGCTTCCTTGGGAGGTTCAAACTCATCAGCAATCCCACTTTGGCTAAAGATTATTGCTATAGCTGGATTGTCGCTTTCAGTCATTCTGATTGGTGTCGTAGTTTGGCTGGCTATGGAAAGAAGCACGATGAGTACCCAGCTAAGCTCTATCCAAAAAGACATCGAAGATGGGACAATCTCTGTTGTTCAAAATGACGCAAAATTAGCTGACATCAAGTCTACAATTACCAGAGAGAATGAGCCAAGCGATGTTGCCGACGATAAATTACTACTTGGTAAAGTAGATCGCCAAACTATTATCGGGATAAATACTCGTAGTCCAAAAAGCGAGCTTCATGTAAAGGGTACTAAAGCTCTTGGTGGCGATCCTGATATTGAACTTCAGAATGCAAATGATTCACAGACATGGGTTTTCACTAGTGAAAGTGCAAATAAGGGAAGATTTGGCTTATACAATAAGACTTCAAATAGAAATCCATTCTTTATTGGAGCTGGAGCCTCAACTGGTTCGTTCTTTATGGATGACAGGGGATTCGTCGGCTTAGGCACGGTTACACCAAAACAACGGCTTCATGTAATAGGCAATATTCAAATAGATGGATTAAACGAAGCTGGTTTTGCAGAAAAACCAGTATGCTATGACAAAGACAGTGTTTTGAGGCCTTGTCGCGAATCTTAGCCTGCTATACTTAATAGATAGATGATTGCACAACTAACTGGCACTGTGGTGGACATAGACGGACACAGTATAATTATTGATGTTGCCGGTGTTGGCTACGGTGTAATAGTGTCTTTAGAAACGGTAGGTAGTATTAATAGGTCAAGTAGTCAAACGCTGTATGTCTACGAGCATATACGTGAGCAAGAACATAGTTTATATGGTTTTACATCTAAGGACGATAAGAAGTTATTTGAACAGCTACTCGGAGTAAACGGTATTGGACCAAAAGCCGCCCAGTCTTTGTTTGATATCTCCGCTACCGATACTCTGAAGTCTGAGATTGCAAAGGGTAATTCCCAATTCCTAACCCAAGCAACCGGCGTCGGGAAAAAGGCTGCAGAACGAGTCGTCCTTGATTTGCAAGATAAAGTGGGTGGGTATCTTGTTAATAACAGCAATTTACCTTCCACACAGCAAGATGAAGCTGTCGAAGGTCTATTGATGCTAGGGTACACCAAGGATCAAGCTCAACAAATGTTAGACAAGGTTGAAGCTAATTCTACCGAAGAACGAATTAAGCTCGCTCTAAGAAACGGATTATAAAATGACCATACCGACTCTAGAACTGAACAGCGGTACAAGCATTCCTCAGATTGGGTTGGGGTTATGGAAGGTAAAAAGTGAAAATGACTGCGTGGAGGCAGTAAAATTTGCGCTCGATGCCGGCTATCGACATTTCGACACTGCACAAACTTACTTGAACGAACAATTTGTTGGCGAGGCAATCGCCAAATCAGAATATGAAAGAAGTGATTTATTCATAACCACCAAAATACAGAATGAAAATCAGTTTTGGGAAGATGTGATACCAAGTTTTGACGCTTCTCTCAAGAAACTCCAAACAGATTATGTAGATTTACTACTAATACATTTCCCAGTATCTCAAACTCGCACAATGGCGTGGCGAAGATTAGAACAGCTGTACGCAGAAGGACGGGCCAAGGCAATTGGAGTCAGCAATTATACAATTAAGCACCTAGAAGAATTGATGTCGAAATTTAATATTGTACCAGCTGTCAATCAAGTAGAGTTGCATGTTTTTCTTCAGCAAACGGAACTTATCGAATTCTGTAAAGCAAACAAAATTGTTATTGAAGCGTATTCTCCATTAGCTCATGGAATTCGCATGGATGATCCGAAAATCATGGAAATTGCAAGAAAACACCAGAAGTCTGTCAGTCAGATAATGCTAAGATGGCTCGTTGAACAAGAGCTTGTGATTTTACCAAAATCGATTCATCAAAAACGTATAATAGAAAATATTGAGGTCTTCAATTTCAGGCTTGATGCTGATGATATGATGAAAATCGAATCATGCGAAGATGATTTCCGTACCTGTTGGGACCCATCTAATATCGCTTAATGTTAGGATGTAGTTATGTCAATTGATCGAATTACCCAACCAATCCCTGACGACTCAGATGAGGAAGAAGTCAAAATTGAGCAGACACTTCGACCGCGAGACTTCAAAAGCTACATAGGTCAACAAAGGTTGAAAAATAATTTGAAATTGGCAATCAAAGCAGCATCGCAAAGGGGTGAAGCACTAGACCATGTTCTGCTATACGGTCCTCCGGGACTCGGTAAGACCACTATGGCATGGGTTATCGCCAATGAGATGGGGGTAAATATACGAGCAACCAGCGGGCCGGCTATCGAGAGAGCTGGTGATTTGGCATCAATGCTCACTAATCTTCAGGAAAATGATATTCTTTTTATTGACGAGATACATCGTTTGAACCGAAATGTCGAAGAAGTTCTATACTCCGCGATGGAAGATTATCAAATCGACATAATGCTAGGTAAGGGTCCCTCGGCCAAATCGATTAAGCTGGATATTCCAAAATTTACCGTTATCGGTGCAACGACTCGTGCTGGTGAACTGAGTGCTCCATTAAGGGACAGGTTCGGCCTGATTCATAGACTTGAGTTTTATGAACAGGTGGAGATGGTACAGATTATCGAACGAGCAGCTAGAATTCTAGAAGTTGAATTAATTTCTGAGGCAGCACAAGAGATTGCTATGAGAGCAAGGCTCACACCTAGAATTGCCAATCGGCTACTTAAGAGGGTTAGGGACTATGCTCAGGTGGAAGCAGATGGATCAATAAATGTTGAGCTTGCTATTGCAGCGCTTAAACTACTAGAGGTTGACGCACTTGGTTTAGACTATGCAGATCGCCGAATACTTAATGCTATTATCGAAAGTTATGACGGCGGACCCGTAGGTCTCGGGACTATAGCCGCACTTACTGCAGAGGAAGAGTCAACAATAGAAGATTTCTATGAGCCTTACCTGATGCAAATTGGATTTATTGAACGCACGCCTCGAGGCCGTAAGGTAACGCCAAAAGCTTATGAACACTTGGGCAAAACCGTTGATGGTGTAAGACAGCAAAACTTACTATAATATCCTTATGGCAAATAATCTTATGGTCGATAAATCTGAAAATGAAGAAATTATTCATGAAATATACCGTCACCCAGCCGGATTAATACCAATTTTTGGTGTTGGTATAGCAGTCGTTATTTTAATGTCCATACTTCTAGTGAACCTTAGTTCATATAGCGACACCATCACTAAATTCATTCCAATAATTGCTGTCTTTGCGGTGATAGGATCAGTGATGTTGTTAGCGGTTTTGCTGACATTTGTCGTTGCTGGTATTTATAAAGCTAATGAGCTGATTGTAACAACGGAGAATCTAGTCCAAGTATTACAAAAATCACTGTTCAATCGAATTACATCACATTTAAATCTATCTAATATTCAGGATGTTACCGTAGATAAACGCGGAATATTTGCCTACATTTTTAATTACGGAGATTTGAGTATTGAAACAGCAGGCGAGGCAGCGAACTTTATTTTTAAAACCGCAAAAGATCCAGAGTTAGCGGCACGACTCATAATTGAAGCGCACGAACAATACATTAAATTACAAGGCACAAATCCTAGAAAAGCTCCAACAACATCAACTATTCCTGCGTCCCCTCCCGCATAGTTGAATTATTGCGGTGATAGTTCGAACGGATTATCGCTGTGCTTATCTTTCGATGGCGCAATATTTGATTCTATGTATACAAGTTCTTTTATTTTTTCAATAGCTTTTTGATCATAACGGACTTGGCTTGAGGTTTGGATTAACTCTACCTGGCTCTTAATCTCGGGGGTAGGCGTCGGGTCAATGGCATCGTTTATCTCTAATAAGGCAAATCCAAATATCAGTAAAATTGCTAAAGAAATGATAATTGAATCAAATTTCTTTATTTCACTAAGCACCCTTAGTCCGACTATTTTTATCTTGTCTATCATTGTGTGGTTCCTTGATCGCTCTGATTAGGAGTAGTGCTATTTGAAGAACTTGGCGGGTTGGTACCCTTTGCTGTGGCATCAGGACTCGCTGCTGCTGTCTGCTGTACCAGTATTTCTATTGTTAGCAATGTACTAACGTTTTCATTTACTGGCACCATATTAATCGAACTAATATTCATAATTCTGCGAAAATTCTCTATATCCTGCATAAAAGCTATCGTATCTTCAAAACTACCAGTGATACTGAGAGCTACCTCCATACCATATAAACCGGTAACAACAGGGGACTCGGTTAGCTGAGAACTAGTACTTGGTAAGCCCGTTGTTGGAGGAAATGTAATTCGTTTCTGATCTAGTGAGATATTGCGATTCGCAGCAAGCTTTAATAACTGATCAATTACTTGAGAATGTTGCTTTTCTTTAGGGTAGATAACAGTCAGGTCTCCCAGTTGAGCAGTCAGGGCATCTGTGTCGTGTTGAAGTCTTTGTAAATATGCTAATTGATTTGATGTATTAGATAGTTCAATTTGTTTGGCTGTAAATTTCTCGCCATTTTTTTGCAGAATTTGATTTGTAAAATAAAATGCACCACCGCCTCCTATCAAGCTAAAAGTTAATAGAGCTAGTAATAAGTAAAATGTAGTCTGAGGTTTCATCTTCGAGCCGCCGTATCGTCTGTAAAGGCTAATGCCAGATCAATCTGATAAACCTCACCATCAATTCTAAATTCCTGGATATCCAAAAAGCTAAATCTAGCCAGCTTGTCCAAGGTTGGCTGCACACTTAAAGCACTTTCCCTAGTATTCGCAATAACTGTTATCTTTAAGGTACTGTCAGATTTGCCATCAAACTGAATGCCAGTGATTTTAGTATTTGGTGGTAGGTTATTCGATATATCTTTGAGAACTGATGAATAGCGAGTCGTTTGTTCAGTAATTGCTGCAAATTTCTTCAGTTGTTCGTTTATATCTTTCGCTTTAATCTCCGTCTTTTTAAAAGCCACAACTTCTTTCTGTTTTGATTCAATTTGAACCTCTACTTCATCTGTGAAGGTTTTAGTATAGAGATTCCCAATTAAGGTCGTGGAACTTAATAGGATTCCGCTAATTATTGCAATCAAGACATATTGTCTGATGCCGGTATTTAGTCTGGCGAAGTGCTGCTGTTTTTTAATTTCTGGCGGTAGTAAATTTATCATTCTTCTAGCCCAATCCCCAATAGAGCACTTCCAACTGCCGTTGCGTAAAGCGTAGTTTCAAGCGTATTTGGTGCTTGCAGGCTGCCCGGATTAATTTCATGCCATGGGTCAAACAACACAGTTTCCATAGATGTTTGCTTGGCTAAGAATTCATCAAGCCCAGGAAGATTTGCACCACCACCAAGCAGAATAATTTTCTCAATATCGTCTTTCTCATTATGACGCTTATAGTAACGTTGAAGTTTCTTAATTTCAGTTACTAGGTTATCCAGAATGGGTCGAGCATGCGTATAGATTTCACGACCTTGTTTGGATGTTTGTTTGATACCATAGCGCGCTTTACCGTGAAAAGCTTGCCTCTTAGTTATTCCTAGCTTCTTCACAAGCTGTTCTGTCAGATTATCACCACCTTGTTTGGTGGTTCCGGTGACATGGATAGTGTTTCCTTCGATAATACTCATATCACTGGAGCGTGACCCAAAATCTATAACCAATGCGACCTTTTTGACTAATTTTGATTGATTAACGGACCGAGTTACTGCTGATAAGCTCGGTTCTATTGCGGCCACCTCCAAACCAAGCGCCGAGAAGACTTTTATATATGAGTCGACAACCCCAGCTGGACTAGCCACCATGAAGACTTCTAGGTCTGCACCTTTCTTTGTTGATGGCTTAGTAACCTCGTAATCCAAATATAATTCATCCAAAGCAACAGGTATATATTGCTCGGCTTCAGATCGGACTGCTCCCTCGAGCTCCGAATTAAGCATATCTGGTAATCGCAAAATCCTAGTAAAAGTTCGAGAGCTAGGTATTGTTGCCATTACTCGGTTGCTAAATATTGATCCTATCATATGATCTTCTATCAGTTGAAAGGCGGTATGCGCTACAGTTTCGGTATCAATAATTACACCTTGATTATCAATAGCAGAGGTGTCATATGACGCATATCCGTAGCCACCAACAGCAATAACGCCTTTTGCTGTCCGTTCCAGCTGAACAACTTTTATAGCCCCATGCCCAATATCAATCCCAAAGACTGGTTTCTGTTTGTAGAAAAGTTGTGTTTTCATATTTGACCCACCGCTGTTTAAGCGTAATAGTTATCAGTATAGCTTGCCGACAATCACTGCGCAATGACAGCTGTAATAGCTGTGCTCATTTATTGATACAAGCGAAACTGTTAGACTTTAAACATAAACGGTAACATGATGAAAACTGATATAAAGAAACAGGGCGGATTTACAATTATTGAAGTGCTAATAGCATTGGTTCTATTGACGATGATGATTAGTATTTCGCTTGAAATTGTCCTTTTCAGTAATCAATCTAACGAAAAATCACGCGCCTACGGTGAGGCTAACAATCAGGTGTTTGCCAAACTACAAGAGTATGAATTACGAGATTTTAACGAAATCCCAAATGGGAACGTTGCCAGCAGTTACGAAGTGGAGAACTTTTCAGATGAAGCTGAAACAAACGGCGCTGGATTATTGCGAGATGTTGATGCTACGGTCCATTCACAAGGTATCTCTGGATCACTTAAAAAACTTACTGCGAAGATTAGATACACACATAATGCCGAGTCAAGATTGATTGAATATACGACATATATTCAAATTGACGGAGTTGGCAGATGAAAAACTCAGACCAGCAAGGTTTTACTCTTATCGAGATACTCATTATCTTGCCGATTGTGACGTTTCTCATAGTTGTTGTTATTGTCCTAGCGCAAACAACATATTATCGTATTCTTGCCAATAACGCTGAAACAAACATGAGACTTGAAGGTCAGGTTTTGTTATCGCAACTGCAGGATCAACTTCTTTTTGCTACTGACTTCGGTGAA
>CAZFKV010000008.1:0-15268 GCA_964519575.1 uncultured Candidatus Saccharibacteria bacterium
TCATCAGGAAGTGCTTTATGTTCGATCTCTATTCGGCATCAGCGTAGCTGATAAATAATAAACATGTGACATATAAAGGGTCTGGGCATCAGGAGTGAGTCCTGATGAGGGAATGTTATTCGAACAATATTGAAGTGAAGATTCACCCTTTAGGGCGACTGCAAGGAGTCGTCTTCACGCATTGTTCTAATAACAATGAACTCATAAAGAGGAATGACAGCCCAGTGGTTTGCGCCACTTTGGAGTAAAAGTGGCAGAATTTGATTCTTTTATAAAGAATACGGCCCTGCCGGTAGGCAAGTTTACTCAACTTTGCGACTCAAAGTGGCATTATTTTGTTTCTTTGGAAAAGAAAGGTTTAGTTAGAAGAGTCCGACTCTTCGGGCACAACCCCACGGCTGCCAACCTCTTAACGAGTGTAATTTAATAGCCATGGCATCTTGATCTGCTGGGCTTGCGTTATCTGGTCGTACGCCGACGAGGTCTGGACGACCAGCGGCATTTGCAGTGCTATTCCAGGTACTTGGGCTGAATTGGTAGGCTCCGTAGTATCCCGCGGCATTAATTGCCCGATAATTGCCACCACTCTCACATTGTTTGATGCGAGATAATCCATCAGGTGCAGAACTGATAGTAGATTGGACTGGTGCAGTTGATTTAGTTTCTGCTACTTTTGGCGCTATCGGTTGGGCAAGCGAAATCTCAGCATTTTGACTTGTGGAATCATAATTTGATTGGAGTTCATATAATTGGGGTTGAAGTGTGGGGTGGAACAGGTCAGCCCTTATTGGTTGCTGCAAACTAACCAACGACAGAAAGACCAGTATCAAAAGCTCAGATAGCTTAACACCAGTCATAACTTGCGATGTATAGGCAAGTGACATTGATTGAATTAATTGTGGTAGATTTTTTGTATTCATGGCGTTTGCCAAAAGACAAAATCATATTAACATAAGCTTTAAGTATTGTCAATAAGAATTAATAATAATGCTACTATACAATAAATAATCAGATAAAATGTAATTTGATACAATGCGCTATATGAATAAAGCACAATCTTTATCCGTGGATTCATTCAGGGCAATATTGGCGGTGATATCGGTGCCCCGGTACACTGTGTTTGGACTACTTTATTTTCTTTTGATTCTTTTTCTAATGATCTGGTTATTCAATATTTCTCAGCTCGTAACGATCGTTAACACTTATCCGTCAGAGCTACCCAGGGTGTTGCTTGAAGGTTACATTAATCTTTTTCTCTATGGTTTTAACTTTATTCCGATAATTTTAGTGCTCATATCTTTGTTTCAGTCTATTAATCTTGTTTTAGTTAAGTTCATTAGAAACAACAGTGCAATTTCACCAAATGTTAGTCGAGCACCACTACTGAGTGGGTTATTTGGTGCAGGTTGTGTTGCTTGTGGGGGTTCCATTATCGCGCCACTAGTCTCTTTAACGGGGGCAGCCTCTGTTGTTCAAATAGCTGGTTTGCTTAGTTCGGGTTTTCTCTTTCTGGCACTTGGGATTGCCATGTATAGTGTATATAGGATGGGCAAGCAGGCTTCCCTAATCCTATCCAGAGAGGGAAACAGCTAGAAAAATGCATTACCAACGACTTGTAATTGTTCAGTATCATCATCAGTACGGAGAGTTAATCTGCTCTGCAGGGGCTAGTATCTAGATGTGGAACTATTTTTCATCAGCAATAAAGTGGCTATGGCCACCAAAAACTGGCCATTTATTTGTAATTGCTCTGATACTGGCTTTGATTGGTGTCTTAGCTCTCAGGGGCAACAATCTACGTATGGTTGAATTGCGAGAGGATGTCTTTGCTGAAGATAAAAAAAACGGTCAAATTTCAGAGAGCTTGGATGTTCTCAGGTCTTATATCTATAGTCATATGAATACATCAACAGAAATTGAATTGAAATACAGCTATGAGAGGCAGGCCCAAGCCGCAATTACTGCAGCGGCTAATAATGGCGGTCAGCAGAACTTTAACATCTTTGATGGGCTACCAGCTAGTTGTAGTACTTCGCGAGACTTCTCTAACATTACGGAACCATGTGTTCGTGATTACATCAATAAGCGTCTACAGGAGCTTGGAGGCGATAACCCAAGGCCGGTAGATTTACCAGACAAAAGACTGTTCATCTATTCGTTCCAAGCCCCGTTATTTAGCTTCGATATAGCAGGCATCTGTTTGCTCCTTTCGGCAGTAATGGGTGTATCTGGCGCGACAATAATTATCATCGGCTTCCTTCGTAATGAAATAGCTTTTTATCGAGGTGATATTAACGGTCTAGAATAAAAAAGCCCTCGTCATCTAAATGCAACGAGGGCTGTGTCTTTTAATAAAGACGAGTTTTTAGTTTTTGTCTACTCCACCGAATCATTAGCTTTAATGGTTTCGGTGACTAATCCAGTGTCCGCGAGATTTTCCCAGAACAGTACCTGATCGCGGTTAATAACTACTGATCCACTTGGACCATATGGTTTACTCTTGTGACTTACTAGGGTAGTTTCATTAACTTTTTGTTCTTCAGAAGAATCTTGAACGGTGTAAACATCAGTCAGCGAGAGATTATGCGGATCAATAACAGAAAGATTACCAAACAGTACATTTCCATCATCTAGATGAACTGCCTGGATACTACCTTTATCTATCTTTAGTTTGTCTCCAAGGCTTCCGAATGCTCCAAAAGCAGTAGCTCCTAGACTAAGAACCAGCCCTGACCCGACTATAATTAGTAGAATGACCAGAATTTTACTTGAAAACGATGGGCTAGAAAATGAATTTTTTGCCATAAATGACGCTCCTCTTAATGTATTACCCCATTGTACTCATAAGGAATATACATCTGCAAGCTTATGCTTATCGATAGACATGGCCGGTATCTATAAATGTTAAAAATTAGTAATAAAAACTTAACAATTGGATGTAGGTAGTAGCCGGCTGTACTTGTTGTCAACTGGATGCCAGTGCTTTGGCTAGGTATCATTATGACAACATTTTTTATGACCTCTGAGGAAAATAATATTACCTCTGTTAAATCATGTCTATAGATGTTAATGGTGTTGACATCAGCAAACGGCATGTTTAAGGTAAAGGGTACTATAAGAGGTAAGGAGGGTTCATGGCCTATAGTCATACAAACTCAAAGGGTGTTACATACTACTTGCATAGCAAGGACGTTACACTACGCGGTGGCAAGCAGCAGAGAATTTATTACTTTGCAAAGGATACTCGTCCAGCAGATGCTGTTGATGAATTGCCAGATCCATACATGGTAGTTGAGAATCCACGTAACGGGTTCCTAACTCTAAAAAAGAAATAAACACTTTTATAAAAGTGGATGAACAAGCCCTCGTGGTAGCACGGGGGCTTTTGTTATATCCTATATAAACATGGCGAAAAATATTCTCGTAGTTAAAAACCTACACAAATCCTATGAAGGAATCGAAGTTGTTAAAGGCATCTCGCTGACGGTAGAGAAGGGCGAGGTGTTTGGAATTCTTGGTCCAAATGGTGCCGGTAAGACAACCAGCCTTGAGATGATTGAAGGATTGAGGCCGATGGATAGTGGCAGTGTCAGGTTAGCCAGTATAGACGTTAATAAAGACCCAGACGCTGTTAAAGAAGTAATCGGGGTGCAGCTGCAGAGCACGTCATTTCTAGATAAATTAACGCTCCGTGAGCATCTAAAGATGTTTGGGGCGCTCTATAACCAATCAGTACACCCTGATGAGTTACTGGCGCAGGTAGGTCTTGAGGGTAAGTCAAAGAGTTATGTTGAGAATCTATCAGGTGGACAGAGGCAACGATTTAGCATTGCCTCAGCGCTCGTAAATGAACCAAGAGTCCTTTTCCTAGATGAACCAACCACAGGGCTTGATCCTCAGGCACGACGCAACCTCTGGGATCTTGTCAAAGCGATTCGTAAGCGTGGTATTACAGTAGTGATTACGACACATTATATGGATGAAGCAGAAGTGCTTTGTGACAGAATTGCGATTATGGATGAAGGTAAAATCATTGCCTTGGATACACCGAGTAGGTTAATCAAACAGCTAATAAAACGAGGTTTCACAAAGGAACAAGAAGTACATCAGGCTAATCTCGAAGATGTATTCATTGATTTAACAGGTAAGGATTTACGGGAATAGGCTATGTCAGCAAAATCAAATACCAATGTAATTCTCGGACTGACAATTGCACTAACTAAGCGGTATTTACGTAATCGCGTGGCACTTTTCTTCACTGTCGTCTTTCCTCTGATTTTCCTGGTCATTTTTGGTGGCATTTTTGGTGGTAATTCCAATCCTGAGTTCAAGGTATCTTTATATAATAAATCTAAAACAGATTATTCGAAGGAATTTGAGAAAATCATTAGAAAATCAGATATTTTTAATGTTAGTCCTGCTATGTCACCAGATCTAGCAAAAGATCATCTTAGCGAAGGGAAGTTGGACGCAATCATCCGGTTACCAAAGGATTTTGGTAACCTTAACCAAGATGGACTTCCGTCGGGCACGGTTGAATTGATATACGATGAAGGTGATACGCAGCTTTCCGCGACTCTTCAGTCAGTTATGCAAGGAGTTCTCGATGGTACAAATGCACAATTTATTAAAATTACTCCACCGTTAACACTACGAGCCCATCCAATCCAGACAGCCAATTTAAGTAGTTTTGACTATACATTGTCAGGACTTTTGGGCTTTTCGATTCTTGGACTAGGGATTTTTAGCATGGCTAATGGTTTCACCAGTGACAAGAAAACAGGGGCGCTGCGTAGGATTCAAGTGGCTCCCGTTACTAAAACTCAATTTATCATCGCTACAGCCCTGAACAGAATCATTATTGGTTTTCTGGCAGTCGCAATGCTGTTTGCTGTCGCACTGATTTTCTTTGATTTCAACATGAGAGGTAGTTATCTTTTACTGGCATTCTTTACCTTAATCAGTACTGTCTGTATGTTTGGTTTTGGCATGGCGATTGCTGGCTGGGCTAAGGATGATATCCAAGCAGCTCCACTTGCCAACATTATAAGCTTCCCAATGCTATTTCTTTCAGGTTCATTTTTCCCAAGGTTTCTCATGCCTGAGTGGATTCAGAATGTCAGCTATTATTTGCCACTAACTCCAATAATTGATGGGCTGAGAAGGATTACTACCGAAGGAGCGGGGTTGTTTGACCTCGGCACTGAATTTCTTGTCATAGCCATATGGTCCATTGTGATATATGCAGTCGCTTCAATGGTATTCCGCTGGGAATAATTATATAAGCTAATCATTCGTCTAGTGACATGACGAGCTTTGTCATTCTACGAGCGCGGCGAATAGCGCGACGTGCTGATTTTGATGGTGTATTCTGAAAAGCCTGACGAAAAGTATCTTTACGAGTTTGTTTGTCATGATTTTGAAAACGCTCTCGAAAAGCAGATCTTACAGAAGGACGTTGCTCGCTTAGTCTGCGAACCTTTGCGAACTCACCAGCATCAATTTTCTTGCCGGAAAATAGAGCAGCATCTAATGTGTCATATGCCTCCGATGCTTTTTTATCAGTGATGGTTGCTAAGTGTCCGTTTCTATATGCTCGTTGCGCGAGGGCGGGCAGTGCTTGCAAGCGTCGTCGCTGAGTAATAGCCACCAAAGCTATGCCAGCCAGACCTGCCTTCATGGCGTAGTCTTTTAGTCGCTCACTCTGTTGCTGTTCAAGTGATTGGGGTAATTCCCTAAACTCCTCAATTGGAGCCGGATGAGGCGGGGTAGGATCAATGATAGTTCCGTTTCCATCGACTGTCCATGAGGATTGTTCACCCAAAGACAGGGTTTCAGTGCCTCTCGATTCCTGTTGAGGCGAACTATTATTTAAATAACCATTACTAAAATTAAGAAGCTCAGGATTTGATAATGCGAGGGTTGTTGCTGCACCGTGAGAATTTGTAGTCTGACGACTAAGCGTTCCTCCAATGTACGATTCGAATGAATAATTGCCAGAGACATCAACTTCTGCTGAATCAGGTAATGGATACGGGTTATATTCCATGCCCTCCAGAAAACTAGCGGTTGCGGCCAATCGTTTATTAGAGCCAGCTGGAATATCGATATGCTCTTGCCAGTAATCATCATGAAAATTAGTCGGGTACTGCGCATCTCCTCTATTAGCGGTAATAGGAGTAACAGCCTCTATCTGAGAAGACTCTGCTGGAGCCAGCCAATACTCAAGGCTTGTTAGTGCCCTAGATTTAGGTACGACGAATACTGTGATGCCATTTTCGGTTTCAAAATACTGAATTGGTTGATCACCAAATCGACCAGCTACGACCTGAGTTCCATCTAGCATGGGCACTGGGACTACTACAAATGGGGTATCAGCTGTAAAGAAATCACTTCCAAATTGTTCATATGACCGGTAACCATCTTCTACAAGTGAACCCGAGCCGGTAAATATATTGCGAGTTACTTCTATTCGTTCTGGAAAGTCGTCTGACGATAAGTCATTAGGTGTAGGCAAGTATGGTAGCTGTTCACGTATCCGTTCAACGTATTCGTCATAATCACCATCCGTTTCAGGTTCATAGTCTGACAATAGCTCTTTACCGTATAAACCATCTTGCCAAACAGGTGAAAAGAATGATGTCTCGTTAAAGACCTGTTCAGTCCAGTAACCATCTGTCTCCATGCCATGCGCTTCCAAGTTCCATACAGGCCTATTCGGAGCATCGACATTATTACCAACCTCAGCACGACTGGAGCCACTACCTGAAGTAAGCGTATTTTCTTTAAACCATTGTCGGAGTTGCTCTTCGGTTTCTGCAGTAATCTCAACATCTAAATCATTTAGCAGATCGGCAATCTGCTTGATCGTTTCTTCATTTAGGTAATAACTCCGATTCTGAAGAAAGTTTGCTACATCAAATGAAGGGTTGCTCAAAACTTCATTTATTAGCCTTTCTTTCGTTTCATCGCTTAGGTTTTCACTTGCTCTGATCGCTTGAGTCTCAGCGAAGCTACCATTTAAATGACCGATAGTAGCAAAGCCAGACCCGAATCCTACACCAGTAGCTAGTGCCAGAGTTGCAACTGTGCGCCCAAAACGACGAGCACGTACTTGCTTGAGATCAATACCAAAGCCATCTGACTCTGGTGATTTAGAACGCCGTTTGTGTATAACCCTCTCAGCAATCCTAGCCTGTAAACCAACTCTCTGTACGGACAGGCCGGCTTCGTTTGTGTGTCGAAGTGTGATCTTGGAAGCTCGTTCGGTTGATTCGTCTGCTCCTAAATCAAGACGCGAGTGCATTGTTAACCATGCTGCAAGCTCGCAAAGCTGAACTAGTCTTTCTTTTGGCAGATTCTCAGCAATTTCTGGTAGCCTTTCAAGTTCCTTTACTGTAATTCCCATATGTCGAAGCAAGTCACTTGCCTGAACATGCGTGTAATCACTAAGGCTTCTGCTAACAAGCATTAACTGCCCATCAGAACCTATACTCGGACTTCCAGACATTTGATGTTTAACGCGCTCAAACTTTGGTCCTGAAGCACCATCGTGATCATCGAAAGATTCATCAAAATCAGCGACTGGCTTAACGCCACCATCTACGTCGTCAAGGTGACGCTCCAGCTGTCTACGGAGTTTATTTGTAAAAGTATCAGCATGATCTGGATCGGCTTTGATCCCAGCGAAATAGTGAGGCAGTAGAGGGTGATCTGGCTTATGTTGTCTCAGAGTCATCATTATCGTATGTAGCGGTTCTTCGGTCGTAGCAATACGAGCGTTTTCAATCACTGTGTCAAGCTGTTCAGATGATAAGCAGACAACTTCAGTTTTACCCTCGATGCGATCTGTGATTTTTCTTTTCTTGGTTGTTCTCAACCATTCATCTCGTGTTAGGCGAGTGTCTTCCAAATCAGTGCCGTGCAAGAATTCTTTGACTTGGTCTCTGGGGACAGCAACGTCACGAGCACCACTTTTTTGAACCAGTTCTTGAAGTTTCGTTAGCCTTTGGAGTAGTCCATTTGATGTTAGAGATTGTGACTTGTCGGGACCATCCCACATCACTCGTAGCTCATTGCTAAAACAAATTCGTCCTTGTCGGTATATCTCAACTGGTTCACCATCGAAGTGGCGAGCCAGCTGATCGTTAAGTCTAAGACGTCTATTAGATTTAAATTTTTGGCGAAACCGAGTCGCAGGCCGTGTTGCGTAACCTACACCTGCAGTACCAATAGCCATGGCACTAGAAGTAAATTGTCCGATAGTTGCAGAACCTTCTGTGCCAAATGCCAAAAGCAGTTGCGCCTCATGAAAGCCGATTAATCCAGCACCACCCATTGCGACCATACCCACAATCGGTGCTCGTCTTAGCCAATTAAGTCGATCGATAACATCGCCGTGTTTCCTAGTTTTGTCAGCGATTGTTGTGACCAGTTCACTGAAATCTGTTAATCCGTCGCTGCCATGCTCAAAATTATCATCGGTTTCATTAACATCAACATCAGAAACGCCTTCAGTAAATTCTTCTGTAACCTCATTAGTCATTATGAAATATTATAAAATAAAATAAACTTTCAGTAAATAGACACACCACATAAAAGTTGCTAACATGTATAGATGAAGCATGAACTACTTTTAATTCTAGATTTTGGTAGTCAAAACACTCAGCTTATTGCACGCCGGGTTCGTGAACTCAATGTCTATGCAGAAATTGTTCCGTACTCTATCTCGATCGACGAAATAAAAAAGAAAAACCCCAAAGCTATCGTACTTTCAGGAGGGCCCGGCAGTATCCATGCTGATGAGAACAATTTTGCACCTGATCCTGGCATTTATGATCTCAATGTACCCACACTCGGTATCTGTTATGGTCTGCAGGTGATTGCGCAGCATTTTGGTGGAACAGTAGCCAGAGGAACCAAAGGCGAATACGGTCGTGCGGAAATCGAAACTAAAAACTCACCACTATTTAAGGATGTGAAGAACAAAACAGTCTGGATGAGTCATTTTGATAAAGTGACCGAATTACCTGATGGATTTGAACTGATTGCCGAAACCACAGATTCTATAGCTGGGGTTGCCAATACTGACAAGAAAATCTACGGCATTCAATTTCACCCAGAAGTAAGCCACACCGTCGATGGAGTTCAGATATTGCGTAATTTTGTGTTCGATATCTCTGACTTCCAAGCTGACTGGAATATGGCCAGCTTTATTGATGATACACTCCGTCAAGTTCGCGACACTGTAGGTGATCGCAAAGTCATTTCTGGTCTGAGCGGTGGCGTTGATTCGTCGGTTGCCAGTACTCTGGTTGCCAAAGCCATAGGGGAACAGCAGACCTGCATCTTCGTCGATACCGGGCTGTTGCGTAAAAACGAAGCTAAGCAGGTGCTAGAGGCTTACAAACAAGTCAAGGGTCTTAATGTGATCCATGTAGATGCAGGAGATCGTTTCTTAAAAAAACTAGCGGGAGTAACTGATCCAGAAACCAAGCGCAAGATAATTGGCAAAGAGTTTATCGAGGTATTTCAGGAGGAAGCCAATAAGCTAGGTGATGTAGACTTTCTGGTTCAAGGCACGCTCTACCCCGACGTAATCGAAAGTATCTCCGTGCATGGACCGAGTGCCGTCATCAAGAGCCATCATAATGTCGGCGGACTACCTGAGAAAATGAACCTAAAACTTATTGAACCACTACGGGAACTATTCAAAGACGAAGTGCGCGAAGTCGGTCGTGAGCTCGGATTGCCAGATGATTTAGTCAATCGCCATCCGTTCCCAGGCCCAGGGCTTGCAGTAAGGATATTGGGAGAGGTTACTCCAGATAGGGTTGCTCTGCTTCAGGAAGCGGATGCAATTGTTGTAGATGGAATCAAGAAAGCAGGCCTTTATGATGATATTTGGCAAGCCTTCAGCGTGTTACTACCAATAAATACTGTCGGGGTCATGGGTGATGAGCGGACATATGAAGCAGTTCTTGCCATCCGTTGCGTTACCAGCGATGATGTCATGACGGCTGACTGGTACCAGTTCCCGCATGAGGTACTTCAATCAATCTCGACAAGCGTTGTTAATAGCGTCAAAGGAATTAATCGTGTCGTTTACGATGTTACTAGTAAGCCTCCCGGTACTATTGAGTGGGAGTAATTAAACGCCTGTTGTCATAGGATCAGCTCGAGCGAGATCTTCATCAATGCTAAAGCCCCGTTCTTGAGCTTGATGTCTTAGAAGCGCCTCAGCAACCGCTGGGTCTTTTTCTACTTTATCATCAATAAATAATGCCCATTCTCCAGCATGTCCAACCGCAATTGCTAGATCTACCCCATGTTGTGTTGGGAGGACAACCTCATATGCAAGCTGTTCAGGCCTATCGCCTTTTACAAACCAAATATCGTCATTTGGTTCCAATCTTTCTGCGAAGTTTCGTCCCACTTCTGAGGTATTGAGTCCATGGCGTGTTAGCGAATCAACTACATGCTGGGATATTTTATCTAAGCTATAGCCTGATACGGGTCCACCCCCGAATAGGAACGTCTCACCTCCTCTAGTAATAAAAACACTTTGGTCACTTTTAACTAAGCTTGTATGCAATGGACCACTCTCAGCTGCAGAGCCTGTAATAATACGTGCAAACCAACTTGAACGTGGCCGTCTACTAGCATCATATACAACGGTATTCCCAACTCTAAAGTAATCAGCACTTACTCTGTCATCTTCTTGACCGAGCAATCTGATAAACGGGAGCAAACCGTTAAAGCGATTCTGCTGTTCCAGAGTTGCTGCTCGTGCCACTTCTTGGATTGCTGCCCCTGAGCCCACTTCGCTACTTGTTTTCCCCCTAAAGCCTTCCAGGTCGACTGCTTGGCTTCTCTTCGCCATTTTAACTCGAAGACCTTCCGCGGAAACCGAGGAAAGCGATGAATAGGGTGGCAACCATGGTCCAAAGGATCATGCCGACGATATCAACTGAGCGATCGATTAGAAAGATTGCCGCTGTTCCAATCCAGACGGTTGCAATAATCCCAGCAGTGTAGGGATGTTTTACCAGAAACAGCATGTCGCGAAACATGCTTGGATTAGCGGTTGGTTTTTTATCTGCCTCTGACTCCATTGGTGAGTCTACGATACAATAATGGATCACGTTCGGCAACTTTTTCTAGCCAGCGAGTTATCGTTTCGATTGCCGCAGCGATATCTGGCTGTGGGGCTGGCTTGAGATCAATCTCAGGATTATTTTCGACAGCTTCGATTGTACGAGCAAAGACATTTCTCATTACACCTCGTTTCATGCCAAGACTATGCAAAACCATCATGTACATCTGGGCCGCTTTGGTCACAAGCGCTCCGTCGACATCGAGCTCAATGGCAAAACGGTTTCCTGCATTGATGGTGTTGTTGACAAGTCGAAATACCATACCCTGATCAATTAGTTGTGCTAAATTTACATGACCTTTATTGCTTTCGAATGATTCGTCAGCAACATTCTTTAGGGCTTTTTCAATAGTTTCTATCTCAGGACCTTTGCCGTTTTGAAATCTACTTACTACCATCAGCGATTGGTAGAGATCTCGTGAGAAAAATCGCATTGAACGCATGACAAAACTGCCCATATTAACCTTGCCATCATATACTTCGAGGAATCCCCTCAGCAGGTCCAGAAATCCGCCTAAATCATCTGGTGCTTCGGCGCTGATGCCAAAGTCGACGATGCCAATTTTATTCTCCGGGAGCAGGAATATATTTCCAGGATGCGGGTCTCCTTGAATCCGCCCCATTGTGAATATGCCATATAAATATTCGAAGCCGGCCTGTTCAAGTTGAGTCGTCAGATCAGAGTTCAAATGTTCTGCCACATATTTGACTACATCGGCACCTTGTCGGTGCATCAGCATTATGTCAGTTAAGGGCATGCCGTAAAGTCGTTCTTGGACTATCAAACTAGGTGTGCAGAAATCATTGTAGGTGAGTGGTATGAACAACAAGGGGTTGTCTTTGTAATTGTCGTATTGTTGATTTGCAAACCGGACTTCCTCTAGGTAGTTAGTTTCCTGAATCGTCGACTTTTTGAAATCTTTAAATACTGATTTAATGTCGGCACTGATTTGTTGTGGTGTGAAATAACGAGCAAAGAACACAAAAACCCGCATCATTCGCAGGTCGTGGTAGAGAAAATCGCTCAATTCAGGACGCAAAATCTTGATAATAACATCTCTGTCGCCGTCTATAACTCCAGCATATATTTGAGCAAACGAGCCGGCCGCAATTGGTAATGGGCTTGAAAGGGTGAGTCTACTTAATTTGTCTTTGCTAAGGTTAGTCTCTAGAAAACCGAGAACATCAATATCATCAACTTCTACTCTATCAAATACTCCATATTTTACTGAGGCGTCGCTGTCTTTTAAGAATTCAGTGCGAAGCGCCAGTAGTTGTAAGAACTTAACATACACACCACCCATATCACGGAAACCATCGTGGATTGCCTTATGAGCTAAGTTAGTTTGCTTGCCAATTGAGTACAGGAATACTGCAATCATGATTTCGATCATCTTCATAGTTCTGGCGACTTTCATAAAATATTTATCTGCCTTTGCCGAATCCGATCAGAAAGAGCACCACTGTAAAGCCAAGTGTTATTCTGTGCAACTGGGTGATAATATTAGCGTCTTTTGTCATTGAAGAAATAATAACAACCGATATCCAGACCGCTAGAATAGTTATCAACACTGATGCGTACTTCACTCTCTTCTTGACCCCATTTAGAATATTACTATACCAGAAAAACATGTTTTTTAGTAATAACTTGACCAAGCGTAACTGCTTTTGAAGGTAGGATGAATTCTGTTAATATATAAGGACAATGTCAGCCGACACGCCTGAAACACTAGCGTTCGACTCCTTAAGACCAACTGAACATCAACTTGGGCCAACAAAAGCTGGCCTGAGACTCGGAATGTTACTCGGCCTAGGTTCGGGTGAGAAAAAGAATATTAGAGATAAGAATGCTTCTGGTTGGAATCTCCAGCGACGCGGAGAAGTTCTTAAAGTCAAAGAGATTGAGCCAGAAGAAACCCGGGCTTTCATATTTAATGTAGAAGGAAAATTCTTTTTTGTAAGTATCAATTCAGATGCATTCGAAAAACCAGTCGATGAACTCAAAGAAGATGAATTTGTGGTTACAGAAATTGATGACGAATTTGCAAATGACCTTACAATAGGCGAACTACCGGTAGAAGTACAAAACAATGGAAGTGTTATTTTTCTCTACCTTGAACTATCAAAGCAACCAGGCGGTAAGGAGATAGTAACGGGTGCGCAATACAAGGGCGGAGCCTGGTGGTCGCCAGTACCAGATCCAGATACCGGTAAATACACTCCAACAACTACTGCTATGAAATATGATACAGATTATCTGGCCGGTTTCTATAATTCATTTATGCTGGAGCAGAAATGGCAGGCACAACTCTAGTATCTGGCAAGTCCCAGTGATACCATTATCTGACTATGCACATCTGGGAAAATCTTAGAAATTCTAAAAAACCATTCTTTGTACTGGCGCCTATGGACGATGTGACTGATACTGCCTTTCGCCGGCTGATTGCTGAAACAGCCCCACCGGATCTCTACTTTACCGAGTTTGCTAGTGTTGACGGCTTGCAGAGTCCAGGACGGAGCAATGTCATGCAGAAGCTGAAATTCACTGATACCGAGCAACCTTTGATTGCTCAAGTTTGGGGACTAAAGCCAGAAAACTATCTGAAAAGTGCTCAAGAAATAGCGAATATGGGCTTTGCTGGTATTGACATCAATATGGGCTGTCCGACGCCGGTGGTCACTAGGAAGGGTGCTTGTAGCGCATTGATTAATAACCGTGAGTTAGCCGCCGAAATTATCGCCGCGACCAAAGAAGGGGCAGGGGAGTTACCTGTCAGCGTAAAGACTCGTATAGGGTTCAAAACAAAAGTTACAGAGGATTGGTGTGGTTTCCTATTAGAGCAAGATATCGATGCACTCACGGTGCATGGACGAACTGCCAAAGAAATGAGCAGAGTACCAAATAATTGGGATGAAATAGGCAAGGTAGCTACGCTTGTTCGCGCTACTAACTCCGATACGGTTCTCGTTGGTAACGGAGATGTTATGTCCCTAGACCAAGGAACAGAATTAGCGAAACAGCATGAACTTGATGGCATCATGATTGGACGAGGAATTTTCAAAAATCCATTTGTCTTTGCTCATGAAGAAAATGCTGGTAGCGAGATTCAACGCATCAAGATGTTTGATCGTCATATTGATTTGTTCATCGAAAGTTGGGGAGAGCAGAAGAACCCATCAACGCTCAAGAAATTTGCCAAAATGTACATCCAGGGCTTTGAAGGTGCCAGCGCGATTCGGGCTGAAATCATGAGCACTTCTACGCTGAGACAAATGAAAGACGTGATCCTTCACTCAAGCAAAGAAAACAATGACGATGATTAGAGCAGCCGACATGGCAGAGAAAAATACTGGATCTGTCTTGAAGCGCTTAATCGTTTTCAATATAACCATCCCGCAAATAAAGTAAAATGGCATATTCTGTATTGATGTGACATGCCATAGGTCACCGGGGAAATAGTAGTACATATATTCGCCTAGATATAGCCGAGACGAAATCGTTACGATAGACTCAATCAGCAATGCCTCAAAGCTAAAAAGTAATACAAGTAACCAGCTATTCTTAATCGACCATCGTTTTGCCAAAGTGTCATGCAACAGATACAAATGAAGGCCATATGTTCCCCAGATGATAGGGGCGTAGGCAGAAGTGTAGCCACCGTGAATTGGCAGAATATTATATCGCCAGAGTGGAGTCCCGACAAAAAAGTTATAGGCAGTGTCTAAGAAAATTTCACCAAAAACACCAATCAATGCAACAGTCATGAAGTAAACAAGCGCTTGTTTGGGTTCTATTTTTTTAAAGGATCCGGCAATTATGGAATTCAATAAATAAAAAATTATTGGCCAGAAGGCTGTGAAAATCGCTAGTTTAGTAAAATCCATTCAAATATCTTGTCTAGGCATTAAATTAAGATTAAACGTTAGTTACGTCACCACAATAGAAACAGATATTTTTACCTGGTTTTAATTCGATTTCTTTATTACAAATTCTACATGCTGCCATAATTTAAAGTATATCAATATAAATAAATTGTCGCACTTGTATTGAATAGGTGTAATTAACTCGATGAAATCTTGGTGGGGGTGGCTGGGATTGAACCAGCGACCAAT
>CAZFKV010000008.1:15368-19612 GCA_964519575.1 uncultured Candidatus Saccharibacteria bacterium
ACTATTAGAGTATAGCAATTCATACAGGCAATCTAAACTGGTATTATTAAAATATGCAAAATGCAGTTGATTACGTTCGTCACAATCCTGGAATGGTTATTCTGGTGGTCTTTTCAGTCCTATTGGGATGGAATACCTATCAGGTTATTCTAAACAATTATAAGTTTCAGCAGACGGTAGATGAATTGAATGATGAGATTGCTGTTCTCGAGCTGGAGAATCAAAAAATCAAATACGATATTGAATATTACAAAACAGACTCGTATTTGGAACAACGGGCCCGCGAGAACCTCAATCTACGTGCCAAGGGCGAAGAGGCGATTGTGGTTCCTCGTCGAGACCCAGAAGACTCAATCACCGAGAAGAAAAAGCCGAAATTAAGCATTTTAAAACAGTCATTTAGCAACCTTAAAGATTGGGTTGATCTGTTTACTGGCAGGGAACGACTAACCGATGACTAGTTGCCGGTATTTTGGTTGTCTATTTCAAATGCGCCAACATTGATTATCACATCTTTGTCGGGACTGTAGATAAAGGCTTTTTTTGCCTTCGCATATACGACGACATTATCTCCATTTTTTGCATCTGCGTAGAAAGGGTTGGATTGAAGTAATTTGATATCACTTATAGTCGCGACTACTGGGTCTTCGTCCTTTGGTAGCAAAATATGTGTACGCATTTTGGAAAGCAACTGTTGGACTTGAGTTTTATTTAATTCCTGTTGACCTTGGACAGTAGAAAGCTTCTCAACTTTCTGTTGAGTTTCGGTGTATTTCTGGTATAGATATACTGAACCTGCCACTGATCCAATAAGCAGGACGAGAACGATAAACATTAGTACCTTAAATGCCGTAGACGTTTTCTTACGTGAAGATTTCTGAGCTGTTTTCTGTGCAGGCTTAGGCGATGAAGAACTTCGGTTTGGATTCGTGTTTACTTGGATTTTATCGCCGTCATTAAAATCATCCATTCTAGTTTCTCCTGTTCATTACCTACACTTGATTTCTACTTATGCTACCAGATATATAGGACACTGCCAACAGTCCTGATGCTACTGCGATGGAGAAGGTTCTTGCGCAATCGGAGCTACTTGGTTTTGCTCTTTGAGGCTTTGTATTTCGGCTTCGAGGCTGTTAACGCGGTCATTCAGTTCCGCAAGTTGCGATGCATAGTCCTGCAACGTGTCAGACAGTTGATTGAGCTGTAGGCCTTGGCTCGCCAGTAATTCAGTGGCTTCATCAACATTACCCTGTGTCTGTTCGAGTGCGCTAGCGAAATCAACACCAAGAGAATCAACATCGAGACTTAACTCTTTGACTGAGTTAACGGTTAAAGCCAGGATTGCGTTGCTATCGAGACCGAGGAATCCATTTGCTTGTAGTGGAGTACCTTCAGGCAAAACTGCGCCAACGTTTTGGGCAGAGAAGCCGACATGTGTATAGTCCTCATTTTTGAAGTTATATCTTATCGTATTTATTGAGTTTAATTGTTCTAGACCACCATCGTATAATCCCTGTACATCTTTTAATCGCTCGTCAGAGGTACATTGTAGCTCTCCGGATGCATTAGCGCTGACAGCACAGTTGGTTGCACCACTTTGTGCTAGCGTACCGGTAGCAGTAACGTAGCCAACCGGCGTATCTGATGAATTTTGCCACTCTTGGAGATTTGCGGTTTGCGATGGAGCACCTTTAACAAGTGCCACTATTTGGCCAATAGAACCTCCTGTTACGCTGAAGGCTGGGACTGCCTGGCCACCGTTTGCCGTGATATGGAATGACCGATTTGCGCCAGTTTGAGGATTTGCCGCATCTGTAACAAAAAGACCAGTAGCTGAACCGTCGCTACTCAGCCAAGTTGTTGAGCCGCTAACTCCACTGAATCGCGTACCACGTATAACCCCATTAACATCTAGTTTTACTCCTGGAGTATCGGCACCAATTCCGACATTTCCATTTCCATCAATGATCATCTTTTGGGTTAAGCCGCTACCAGTCTCGGTAAAGAATGCATGAGCATCATATGCAGTGTACTTCATATTATCCGCGCCATCATAGAAGATAGAACTGTAAAGATCGTTATCCGCGCCAGCACGGAAGAAAACTTTTGAAGCCTCAATAACGCCATCTACCCTTAGTTTGCGGTTGCCTAGGGCGGTGGTCCCGATTCCTACCTGTCCAGTAGAACTGATTACAAACGGCGATGTATCGCTATAGGTGCCATCGTCATTGAACAGTGCAATATTACCGGAAC
This sequence comes from uncultured Candidatus Saccharibacteria bacterium, assembly GCA_964519575.1. Taxonomy (GTDB): domain Bacteria; phylum Patescibacteriota; class Saccharimonadia; order Saccharimonadales; family JAGPDM01; genus CAZFKV01. Next base: position 17,622 of record CAZFKV010000008.1, read on the forward strand.
CGGCATTTGTAACTGTTAGTGCACTACCGGTAGAGCTAGCGCCAGTCATACCTACTTTTAGGGAATGTCCAGTCACCCCTGCATCATTTCCGCTTGCCTCGAATTTGCCAAGGTCTCCTGTGAAAGCCGTTGCTGATGAGAAAACAGCTAACCCTGTACCCGAGGTTAAACTATTGGCAATAATAGTCTGGGCGCTGGTGTCTGTTGCAGAACTCCATATCTCTAAATTGGAGTTGGGATTTAAGTTACCGATCCCTACATTACCTCCAAAAAAGTTTTTGGATGAAGCTCCGGCAGAATAAATGTTGTAGCTATTGGACGATCCGGCTCCTGACTGATCTTCGATATATAGACCATAATTGTTTGTCTTGGTTCCAGTAGCGGATTGGATATAGACGCCTCGGTTTGTACCGACCGTAGCCGTATTACTTGTTATGTTTAGGCCATTGTAAGTGCCTATGGTTCCGGCGTTAAATGAAATTCCTGCCTCAAACCCATTGGCAGTTGTAATTTCGCCGGATGCATTAGCGTTAACAATAGTACTTTTTACACCACTTGCAGTAGTAATATCCCCGGTAGACATTTTAAGAATGGCAGTTTGAGAGCCAATTGCAAGTGTAATATCCCCGCTACCGCCATGTTGTATCGCTAATGAACCACCAACTAATTGGCTGCCAAAATCCTGAGCGTTACCCGATGCTACCTGAACAACGCCGTTTAAGCCATTTACTGAGTAGTAGCTGGGTGCACCAGACGGATTAAGTGTAACTGCGTTTGTTGAACCCTCGTAACTAACAGTTCCAGATGATAAATTCGTTAGTGTTTCATAGTTAGAAATAGTTGCATTGTGCTGCGTGACGCCAAACGCATCGGTTAAGAAAGTTGCACCGTTTACTGCAGACCCCGCACCAAACGCACTATGGCCTTGAACATCAGCTGTGCCGTTAACTGTGAGTGTATTACTTGGAGTAGTGTCGTTAATTCCTATTTGCGTAGCGAGGACTTTACCGTCGATATTAATGTTCCCAGCTTCTTGAGTGCCGGGGCTACCAACCTGACGGGATACACAGATCCCAGAGATACAATCATTTGAACCGTCAGTACCATCTACCCCATCAACACCAGGTAACCCTGCAGCTCCTGCTGCACCATCCGCACCTTTGCTTCCTACTGAGCCATCTTGTCCTTTTTCGCCATCATCTCCCGACCTGCCATCATTTCCATTTGCGCCTTTTTCTCCATTAATACCATCAACTCCGTTTAAGCCAGATGTTCCCGAGGAGGCTATTTCTTCTATCCCAACCCCGGGCGTCAGTATCTGGGCAGCATTTAGCAATTTTTGGCTTCGAGCACTAATACCAGTTGTGAACAGAAGTAGCAGAAATATCAGAAGCCAGAACGGGAAACCGCGTTTTGATCTATTATTGTCTGGTCCAGATGGTTGCTTTTTCGATGACTTTTTATTTGTAGATGCCTGATCACTTAACTTTGAGTTAAAAATACTAGCATCCGACATCGATGCACTAGAATGAAAACCAGTACTGTTAGTTGTTTGCATGTTTTGAATTTTCCAACTCAGTTATCGCTTACAAATATAACACAAGCATAATAATTTTTGAAAGTCATTTTAAAGTTAAAACCGAATCCATTCATAATACCGTTTGGCGGAGAGCCTGCCTGCTGTAGGCAGGGGAGGGATGACGCTCGTTCCTCGCTATTCCGTCGCTGCGAGACTAACGAGCAAGACTCGACGTTTCTCCCTCCTTGCGAACCCTTTTTGCTATGCAAAAAACGGGTTCTAATTCATCCTGATGCGCCATTCGCCATAGTCCGCTTTCAGCGGCCGACGGAGAATGGCGGAGAGGGAGGGATGACGCACGATGGCATACTAGCTATTGCTATGATGCCATCTACTAAATTCTGTACAAATCAAATAGATTTGACAGAATTCTGAACCCTCTTTCGGGTTCGCATCTTTCTCATCAAGAAGA
>CAZFKV010000009.1:0-19076 GCA_964519575.1 uncultured Candidatus Saccharibacteria bacterium
AAAAGGGAAGCTCGCAAACGCGCTGAAGATGTATTAGAGCGTATTTCACTTGGCGATGTAGCTGACCGCGTTGCTAAGACTTACTCAGGTGGCATGAGGCGACGACTTGACCTTGGAGCAAGTCTTCTATACCAACCAAAAGTTCTATTTCTTGATGAACCGACAACTGGTCTTGATCCGAAAACACGCATTGATCTCTGGGAACTCATTCGTGAAATGGTTGCTGATGGAACTACCTTACTGCTGACCACCCAGTACCTAGAAGAAGCAGATGAGCTAGCAGATAACATTGTCGTGATTGATCATGGAAAAGTAGTCGCTGAAGGGACCAGTAATCAATTGAAGCGCAAGTTGGGGTCGGATCGACTGGAGCTAGAGCTAGCTAATCGATCAAAGACAGCGGAAGCAGAGCAAGTACTGCGTTCGGCAAAAATTGCCGGCAAGGACATCACTTCTGATCAGACGGGCACAATTAGCTTTTCAGTTAAGAAAGGGGTTCGTGATTTACAAACTTCGATTGAGGTTTTGCACGCTGCGAAGATTGAAATCGCACACGTGAATCTCGCACAGCCTTCACTTGATGAAGTCTTCCTGGAGCTTACTAGTGGAGATAAAAATGCTTAATATTATTCGCCTAACAATCCTTGATACTTGGGTTGTTACAATGCGTAATCTAATAAAGTATAAGCGCGTTCCACAGCTCATTGTGTTTAGCACAATCCAACCAGTGATGATTCTACTTCTGTTTAACTATGTCTTCGGGGGCGCATTGAGGTTGCCACCAGGTATTGATGAATATATTAATTACTTATTACCCGGAACGTTGATTCAGATCGTTGTTTTCGGAATAACTCAGGCAACAGTTGCTATGGCTGAGGACCTAAAAGCCGGAATAATTAGCCGATTTAAATCTTTACCAATGAGTCGGTTTGCCGTAGTTGCCGGAAGAGCCTTCGCTGATATGTTCAGGAATCTTGGTGTTGTTATTGTTCTAACTATTGTCGGGTTCACTATTGGCTTCGAGTTCGGAGATGGCTGGGTTAACGGTGTTATCGGCCTCTCGCTGGTACTGTTGTTTAGCTTTTCAATGAGCTGGGTGAGTATCTGTATAGGCTTGATTGCCAAAGACCCTGAAAGTGCACAAGCGGCCAGTTTCGTTTGGGTGTTCCCTTTAGTTTTTGCTAGTTCAATCTTCGTACCTATTAAGACGATGCCAGAATGGCTACAGGGCTTTGCTGAACACCAACCTGTGTCTGTCGTTACCTCAGCGGTGCGTAGCTTCACGCTTGGCGGTGACCATGATAAAGTACTGCCTGCAATCATATGGTGCCTTGGCATCATGATATTTTTTGCAATATTTGCAAATCAACTTTACAAAAAGGCATAGTTTTTATGAAATACATCGATTTTATTCCACCGCAACTGGATGAAGTTATGAAGACTCAGGCTGAGTGGGCCGATGTTAAGACAAAATCTTCGACTCCTATCAATACTACTATTGGTGTAATTCTCGAGCCAAGCAGTGGCAGGGTATTTCAGCCAACAATAGTGACTGAGTCTATCTATACCGCCATGCAACAAATCGAAACAAATGGTGACAGAGGATACCAAACCCAGCAAGGTAATTCTTCTTACCTTAAAAGTTTGGCCGAATGGGTGATTGGAAGTTACAGCCCTTCATGGCCACAAGCTCAATCGCTTGGTGGAACAGGCGCACTGCACATTGCAAACGATTTGTTATCAAGTACAGCTGAAATTAACGAGCTACTAGTGGACCCAGGATGGGACAATCACGATGCAATATTTAGTGATTTTAAGATTAATAAATATAGTCGAATCTCAGATAATCATCCTGGCTATAATCATCAAAAATTCATGGAAGCCTTGAATAAGTTGCCAGATAATTCAGCTGTCGTCCTGCAGGCAGTTGGGTACAATAATGATGGTGCCGAGCGTAACGAAGAGCATTGGGATGAAATCGTTGAACTCTTAGGGCGTAGAGGACACATGGCAATCCTTGATCTAGCATATTTTGGATTATCCAATTCTTTTGATCAGGATAGTTATGCTGTACGCACCTTCGCCAATTCGTCGATCCCAACCATAATTGCTATTTCAAATTCAAAGAATTTAGGTCTGTATCAAGAAAGGCTAGGAGCTTTATATGCCTTGAACATTCCTGAGATACTAGCAAAATCTTGGCAAGCATTAATTAATGTTATTGTTAGAAACCATTATTCCAATCCTCCTCGCATGATTGCTCAGGCTGCGGCAAGTATTATTGGTAGCTTAGAGTTGCGTCAGAAATTAGAGATTGAAGTATCAGAAATTAGACAATCATTGCTCCTTGCAAATAGAGAGGTATTTTCAGAAACACTGGGATCGAACTACCAATGGGTAAATGATACAAAAGGTTTATTCGTGAAGTTACTTGTTGAAGGTTTTTCAGAATCTCAGAGAAATGAGCTCAAATCACAGGGAGTTTTGGTTTTACCAAGCTCGAGGATTAACTTGGGTGGAATAAAACCGAATGATATGACTAAGTTTGCTCTCGCAATAAAACAAGTGCTTTAAAATGCTTACAGTCTTATACTATTTTCATGAAGCGTTTCGTGCTGCTTTTCATGATCTTATTTCTATTCGGTGTTCCGCAAGTTAGCGCACAGGCTGAACCGTTTGTTGTTGGCGAACACATCGAGCTATTTGATAGTGTCATGACTGTTGATGAAACAAATACTGTCACGATCACTGAGACAATACGCTATAACTTCGGCAGCTTGCAGCGGCGTGGTATTAAGCGTTTTGTGCCATACCGTACTCAAAAGGCAGATAGCGATAAATTCTTTTATTATGAATTCGACTTTAAGGAAGCAAAGCTTGATGGCGGTTATGTACAAGATGATCTGAGTCGAGAGGGTGAATACGAGGTAGTCAGACTTGGTGATGCAAACAGAACAATTACGGGAGTACATGACTATTCAATTACCTACACGATGCAGCCTGTACTACTAAAAGACAACCAAGGCGATTACCTCAACTGGAATATAACTGGTAATTATTGGGATGTTCCAATTAAACAGTCCAGAGCACGAATTACATTTGCAAGCAGTGATGCCGTACTTAAGACTCGATGCTACACCGGTCCTGCTGGATCAACTGACAGTGAGTGCAGTACAAGCAGCGATAAGAACGTTGCAGTTGTCGAAACATCTCGGTTGCTAAATGCCAAAGAGGGCTTAACGATAAACACACTTGTTCCGAAAGGCGCAATAGCATCTGATGCTCAGTACCAAGAAGCTATTAATCCACCATTGCCAAATCTCTGGCCTATGAGTGGTTACATATTTGGCGTAGCTGCAATTGCCATCGGTTCATTTCGAAAAGTCAGAACGAGTCTAGAACAAAAGAGACTTAGAGATCAAGAAATAATTGTAGCCCAGTATGAAGCACCTGATGGATTAAGCCCTGGTGAAATTGGTCATTTGAGTGACAACAGCTCATCGATGGCTGAGATTACGGCGACTATTATTGATCTGGCCGTAAGAGGTTTCCTCAAGATTGAACAGACGCAAGAAAAAGGACTCCTAAAGAAAGCAGACTTCACACTCCATAGGCTCAAAGGAAAAGGGAAGTTAAAAAGTTACGAGCAGAAGGTGCTGGATATGTTACTTCCTGCGGGCGTTTTGACCAATAAAATAAGTGATATTACGCCAACAACGGCAGCACCAATTGTTTCATCTGTGAAATCAGCTTTTAAGGCGAGTCTGAATGAAAAAGGTTATTACAATACTGCACGACCGAAGCGATCTCCAATTATGAAGTCGCTGGCATGGATAGCATTTCTAATTGTCGTTATATCAAATGTATATGCTCTGTTTGATTATGCAAATGTAACGTTTGTCATGTTGTCATTTGCTGCCATGTTTGTAGGCCTAGGAATTGGTGCTGCAATTGCCTATACTATACGGCTTACTAAAGCGGGCTATGACCAATGGGCTAAAGTCGAAGGGCTTAAACTATACTTAACGGTTGCCGAAAAAGATCGCCTCAATTTCCATGATGCACCTGAAAAAACACCGAAACATTTCAATGCATTGCTACCTTATGCAATTGCACTAGGTGTTGAGACTGCTTGGGCAAAACAGTTCGAAGGCATTGACGTAACTGAGTCAACGGATTGGTATAGTGGCAGCTCATCCCGCATGTTCAACTCATCACTTTTGGCACATTCAATATCCAGTGAATTTAGCAGTGTTGTGTCATCAAATGTCACACCTACGCAAAGCTCAAGTGGTTACTCTGGCGGAGGCTCATCAGGCGGTGGTGGAGGTGGTGGTGGAGGCGGGTCGTGGTAGTTACCGTGCCTGGTAAATGATGTATACAGCTACAAAACCACCAATCATGCCACCAAGTATTGTCCACCCTGACAATTGATCAGCGCCGAAAAATATCGGTACGTAGCTTCCAATCGTCGTAAAGACGCTCAGCGTAAGATACATTTTCCATCGTTGCATCTATTGATACTCTGGATTAGGGAAACTGAAATGGTTACCAGCATCCCAGTCTTTCTTGACATTACCATAGACAGGAAAACCACCATTATCTTTGAGCCATCGAGCCGTATGCAGTAAGTTCCATGTCATAAAGGTTGTATTTCGGTTGGTAAAATCATTGTCAAAGCCAAATCGCTTATCGGTTCCTTCGATTGGATCACCATAGCTTGGTCCTGGGCCGGCTTCACCTATCCACCCGGCGTCTGCTTGAGGTGGTACAACACAACCTATGTGTTGAAGTGCATACAGAGTCTCCATTGCACAAGCCTTAACGCCATCTTCGTTACCAGTTACTAAACAACCACCAGTCTTCCCGTAGTAGAGATACTGTCCATCTTTGTTTGTGTCTCCGCTGTTGCTGTAAAGCCTTTCAACTACCATTGTGGCAACACTAGATTTCACACCAAGCCAAATCGGCGTTGCGATAATGATAATGTCTGATGCCATGACTTTTTCTTGGATGTCTGGCCACTTGTCAATATCCCATCCTTGTTTGGTCATATCCGGAGACATACCAAATGCTATCTGATGATCGACAGGTTTAATATGCGTCACCTGGACTCCTTGAGATTCCATGATGGCTGTCGATTTATCAATGAGGTACTGTGTGTGTGATTGTTCAGGTGATCGCTTCAATGTGCAGTTGAAATAAATTGCTGTTAGGTCTGAGTAGGTCGACATTGGTTTATCTGACATATTTTACCTTCCCTATTAATTTCTAAAGTACAATTGTATCTTTTAATAAGAAAGTTAGACCTTCTTCTGATATTTCTTTTTATCCTGCCTGAGCAGAGATATGTCTTTATATATTATATTCTTAATTTTCTTTGGCAGACGGCTATCAATCCAACTTGGTAGTCTCCAGTCCTTTTCTTGAGTTGTGCGATATAGGATTATACCTCCAAGAATTAATATCCAACCTTGTAAAATGGGCAAAAACCCACCGATGATTCCGGCAAATATCATCAGAAAAGCAAGGGTTATTTTCAGTTGCCCCTGGATGTTTTGCTTAATCTTCACCTAAAGGATTCGCTTTCGTATATGAGCCTAGAACGGTAACTTCACTGCCATTAGCTTTCAGGCTGTCAATTACATCTTGAGCTTGCGCTAAAGGCGCTTCAAAGTCCACATAAAATATATACTCCCAAACTTCACCTGGTACAGGGTGTGATTCAAGTTTTGTCAGGTTAATATTCCTTTCAGCAAAGAATCCGAGTGCTTCATGTAATGTCCCTGGGCGCTCAGGTAGTCTTAGGATAATTGATGTTTTATTGGCATTTGCGGGCTGCTGTTTGTCGCGTTGTATGATGATGAATCGAGTGTAATTTTTTGCATCGTTTTCGATGTGATCTTCTAATACTTTTAGGTTGTGTTCTTGGGCGAGATCAGCATGAGCTATAGCTGCTTGATTGACTAAACCTGATTCGGTCAGCATTTTAACTGATTTGGCAGTATCGCTTGTATTGATCAGCTCAGCGTCGGGAAGATAAGAATCAAGGAATTTACTGCATTCAGCGATTGCAATAGGATGTGAATGAACTTCAGTGATTTGTTCTAGTGTGGATCCCTCTTGACCAATTAATGCGAAAGACACGCGCAGGTAGACTTCCCCCGATATCCATAGTTTTTTATCTAGCAATAAAGAATACACCTCGTTGATAGATCCGTAGAGAGAATTCTCAATTGCTACAATTCCATATTCAGCTCGAGCTGAAATAACTGCGCTGAATACATCTGAAAAATTTTCACACACCAATGGCTCACTGTGTGTGAAAAGCTTGACACGTGCTTTGTCGTGGAAAGAGCCGGCTTGACCTTGGATTGCTATGTTCATCTGTCTATTAATAGTAGCAGATTGAAGAGGTAAGCCATAAATCTGTATAATGGGAAGATTATGCCTGAATATATTAGCGTCCGTGGAGCTCGTGAACACAACCTGAAAAATGTTGATATTGATATACCAAGAAACAAATTGGTTGTTATAACTGGGCTTAGTGGCTCCGGTAAATCTTCGTTAGCTTTCGACACGATTTATGCGGAGGGTCAGCGTCGATATGTTGAAAGTCTTAGCTCCTATGCTAGACAATTCTTAGGTCTGATGGAGAAGCCGGATGTTGATCAGATTGATGGTCTCAGTCCTGCTATTAGCATTGACCAGAAATCTACTAGTCGAAATCCACGATCGACTGTAGCGACGGTTACAGAAATATATGATTATCTTCGATTGCTCTTCGCCAGAATAGGTATCCCGCACTGTCCAATTTGTGGCAACGAAGTAAGTCGACAAACCGCTAAACAAATAGTAGATTCAATCCTGGATCTGCCTCTGGCGAAAAGAGTATTGATTCTGGCTCCTATTGTTGTCGATAAGAAAGGTGAGTTTCAGCATATTCCAGACGAATTCAGAAAAGCTGGTTTTCAGCGAGCTCGAGTTGATAACGTTGTTTATAATTTGGATGAATGGCCCAGTCTCGACAAGAAGTTTAAGCATTCGATAGAAATTGTGGTTGATCGTTTGATTAACGATAACGAGTCCAAACAAAGGTTAAGTGAATCGGTCGAAGCTGCGCTCGAGCTAGCTGATGGAATTATTAAAGTTTTTGATGCAGATAACGAAAAGGAACATGTATACAGCGAGCAATTTGCCTGTCCTGACCATCCTGATGTAGCAATACCCGAACTTGCTCCGAGGACATTTAGCTTTAATAGTCCCCACGGTGCCTGCCCAACTTGCTCAGGGCTCGGAAACCGTAAAGAAGTTGATCCGGAAATGGTACTTGCCAGTGATAAATTGACTATTGCCGAAGGTGCGGTCCGAGTGTGGACAAACATGAGGGATGATAGTTGGAATCTCAAGAAAGTCGCTGCTGTCGGTGAAAAATACGGCTTCGATATTCATACCCCTTGGTATAAGTTGAACGAAGACCAAAAACAGAAGATTCTGTACGGTACTGGCTCTGAGAAGTTCTTTGTTAATCTTGGGAGTGGGCGTGGCTGGGACGCCACTTTCGAAGGAGTTATTCCAAATCTAGAGCGTCGTCATAGTGAAACTGATAGTGATTTTATGCGACGTGAGATTGAGAAGTATATGATTGAGAGAGATTGCCATGTTTGTCATGGTAGGCGGCTTAAACCAGAAGCCCTGGGTGTTACTGTTCATGGTTTTTCAATTATGGATGTATGTGAATTATCGATTTCAGATAGCCTAACTTTTATGGATAAGCTGAAGCTCTCCGCTCGAGAACAGTTTATTGCTAAACAAGTTATTAAAGAAATTAGGGCCAGACTTGGCTTCCTAAATGATGTCGGTTTGAATTACCTGACTTTACTGCGTAGCGCAAATACTTTAAGTGGTGGGGAGGCACAAAGAATTCGTTTGGCAACTCAAATCGGCTCGGGATTGATGGGTGTGCTCTATGTGCTTGATGAACCTAGTATTGGATTACATCAGCGTGACAATAGCCGTTTAATCCAAATGCTGACTCGTCTGAGAGATCTTGGCAATACAGTTATCGTCGTAGAACATGACGAAGAGACAATGATGTCGGCCGATCATTTAATCGATATTGGCCCTGGGGCCGGTGTGCATGGTGGAGAGGTTATTTCGCAAGGCACCCCAAGCCATGTTGCTTCCGACAAAAACAGTCTTACTGGGCAGTATCTATCAGGAAAAGAAAAGATTGATATACCCAAGAAAAGACGAATCGGTAATGGAAAAGCACTAACTATTAAGGGGGCTAGAGAACATAACCTTAAGGCTATTGACGTAACTTTTCATCTTGGATTATTTACGGTAGTTACAGGTGTAAGTGGATCAGGAAAGTCTAGTTTGATTAATGCCATACTTGCAAAAGAACTAGCCCAGAAGCTTCAACGAGCCAGATCAGTACCAGGTAAACACGAATCAATAGAAGGCGTTGAACATCTTGACAAGGCAATTGTTATTGATCAATCACCAATAGGTCGTACACCACGGTCTAATCCAGCCACCTACACCGGTTTGTTCACGCCAATTCGTGAATTATTTGCCAAAACTCCTGAAGCGAAAATACGTGGTTACAAACCAGGTCGTTTCAGTTTCAATGTTAAGGGCGGGCGATGTGAAACCTGCAGTGGAGATGGACTTATTAAAATCGAAATGCATTTCTTGCCCGATGTTTACGTTACCTGCGAAGAATGTCGGGGGTCTCGCTATAACAGAGAGGCTATGGAGATTCATTATAAAGATAAGAATATTTCCGATGTATTGCAGATGACAGTTGAAACTGCTGCAGTTTTCTTTAAAAACGTACCCGCAATCTCCCGAAAGCTTGAAACTCTAGTTGAAGTTGGTTTGGGTTACATCGAGCTCGGCCAACCGGCTACCCAATTATCCGGAGGTGAAGCACAACGGATTAAACTGGCCAGTGAGCTGAGTAAGCGTAGCACCGGCAAAACGATGTATATTCTCGACGAGCCAACAACTGGTCTGCACTTCAGTGATATTAAGCGATTGTTGGCGGTATTGAATGCATTAGTTGAGGGGGGCAACTCGGTAGTCGTGATTGAACACAATCTTGATGTTATCAAGACTGCTGACCATGTGATTGATCTTGGTCCTGATGGCGGCGAAGCCGGAGGTAGAATTGTTGCAACTGGAACCCCAGAAGAAATCGTAAAAGTGCCTGGCTCGTATACTGGAACCTATCTTAAGAAAATACTGAAGTAGTAAGATATTCTCTAATATCTTCACTAGTCGGTTAAACTACCGTATGATGTAAGATGGTAATAAAAGGTCCTACAATGCAACCACAGAATGATCCTCAAAATACTCCAACACCGAGCGTAGATCAAAATACTCCGACTTTTAGTCCAAATGATCCTCAGTTAAGCTCGAGTACGGGACAGTTCTCGAATCAACAGGATTTTACTTTTCAAATACCAAAAACAGATCCTAACCCAGCTCCCCAAATCGCTCCAGTTGAGACACCCCCGCCTGCGCCGAATATACAAACACCTCCAATTATCTCATCCGAACCAGTACTGCAGATTCCTGATCCAGTATTTCCTCCTGTTACCCAGGTACCTTCAACCAGTCCGTATAACGGATCTGGAACATCAACACCAATGCCCGATGTACACGAACCACCAATATTCATGTATGAGGATAGTCCCGCTCCTACAGCAACTCCTGCGGTTATTTCACCTGTAGCTCCTTCTGTACCTCCGATACCCCCTTTGGCCAGTCCACCTTCGTACAGCCTAGGTGGTGAACCGCCTCAAAACCAGGGTATCCAGCCAATGCAACGTCCTGTCCAATCAGCTGCAAACCTATCGCAAGTAACAATTCCCCGCCGAAGAAAGAATTCAAATCTTAAATACATCGTCTTTGGGATTATTGGTTTCCTGATTGCTGGACTATTAGTTTGGGCAGTGGTAGCGATTATCAGTTCGGTTGGCAGTAATAGCAACAAAACATCCGAGCAAACAATTAAGAAGCCGGAAAATAATAAATATGAAAACAAGTTAATTGGATTTGCAACAGAGTACCCAAAGGACTGGTCAGCAGAGCAGACTAAGGAGGACGGGCTTGACGTTATTACTTTCTCTCATCCTAAAGTTAGGAAAAATGGTACTCCAACAGCCGAGGTAGCAGTAATAAGACTAACCTCAGAACAGTTAAAGGATATTCCAGATAAAAAAGAGTTCTACAGTCTCTACCAAAAGGCACTTATTGAAGGTTTTGATAACTACAGTGAACGAGACAGCCAAGAACTAACCGTTGATGGCATTCCAGCAAAGAGAATAGATGCAGATATTTCAAAGAAAGGTGAGCAGAATCAGGCTGTATTCCATCTTATCTATGCCGGACAAGATGGTTTTGTTGTTGTGGCATACGCTGATAAAGCTCAGTTTAAGGATCTTGAAGATGAACTTGAGTTAATAATTGATAAGTTTGACAGCAAAGTTAAAGAAATCGAACCAGCTAAAAAAGAACCTGAAAGTTCTGCTCCGGCCAACTAGAACCTATGAGCCAAAAGATACTGTTATTTTACAAATTTAGTCCAGTAAAAGACCCAGATGAGGTGCGAAAGTGGCAAACTGTAGTGACTGCGGAGCGTGGTCTTAATGGACGAGTGATTATTTCAAGACATGGTATTAACGCGACGCTTGGTGGAGATCTTGAAGCACTGGAAGATTACATAGAACAATTGGAGTCGACTGAATTAGCAGACTTTAGGAATATTGAATACAAGTGGTCAAATGGTGGCTATGATGACTTCCCAAAACTTTCAGTCAAAGTTCGCAAAGAATTGGTTACGCTAGATCCAGAAGAAGAGTTCGATGTCTATGACAGCGGTACACCACTAAAGCCCGAAGAATGGCACGAGTTCATGATTAATAATCCTGATGTGACAGTGCTTGATGCGCGCAATAATTACGAGAGTGAGATCGGCCGGTTCAGAGGTGCAGTAACGCCAAACATCGATAAGTTCAAAGAAATTAAACCGCATTTGGATAAATTAGATAAGGAAAAACCGCTTATTACCTACTGCACTGGTGATGTTCGTTGCGAATACTTGAGCGCTTATATGAAACACAAAGGTTTTAAGGATGTATATCATCTTGATGGTGGAATCATCAAATACGGCGCTAAGTTCGCTGATGAAGGTCTTTGGGATGGGAGTTGTTACGTTTTCGATAAACGAGTTGGACTCAATTTTTCGGACAATAGTAAGGATATAGCAACCTGCACATTCTGTGACAATAAAACCAGTACATATCGTAACTGCGCCAACTCATTATGCAATAAACGCTTGCTCGTTTGCCGTGAATGTGAGACAAGAATTGTGTGTAATGAGCAGTGCGAAAAACTAAGGAGCAAACAAAAAGCCAACAGCAGATCGGCTACCGCCACCGTCAGCTGATTGAGTATCAGCGGAAGCTCATTTTAGAGACGATTGGAAAAGTATTCGAAGGCGCTGACGCGGTACATGGCTAACGCTAGTTGGAACGCGCTTTGTAAATTACTCTCAACGCATCTTTTTCAATAGTAAATTCTGCCGGTGTTTGACTGACAGCTTCACCATCAACTTCTATCGCTCGGCATGGTTTTGTGCTAATTCTGATTCGAGAGCCTGAAATCGCCAATGGTTGGGCACGGACCCAGCCAGGAAAAATAAAATATAGAATATTCTTCAGATGTACTAATCGGCGTTTGGTGCGGCCAAAGATTATCACTGTTATATGTCCTGAATCGACACTTGCTCCTGGGGTGAACCTTACAAGACCTTTGAATTTACCTTTGGCAACAACTATTTGATGAGTATGGAATTTCTGCACAGCATTATCATCTACCTCTAGTTCACAAAGAAACGATTTATGGGTAAGTATTTCGTATATCCCTTGCAAGTAGTAGGCTAATCGACCCAGAATTCGCTTAGATTTGTTAGATACATTCTGGGCGACCTTAACAGAAACACCAATTGCCGAAAGGTTTGTGAAATGATGTCCATTGACTTTACCGAGATGAATCAGTTTTGTATGACCCCCGATAATTGCTTTCATAGAATCTTTAATATCGCGACTACCGATTTGTAAGGATCTAGCAAAATTATTTACTGTTCCTAGCGGGATTACAGCGATTGTCGTCTTAGCAAGGTCGATATGATTAATCACACTATGAACGGTACCGTCGCCACCACCAACAATTAGCAGATCAGGATTGGCTTCTGTCTCAGCTCTTAATGCGTGCTGAAACGATTCGTTATCATTGGCATAATGACGTCGGGAAACATCAATTCCAAGCTCTTCGCAAAGTGGATCTATCTGGTCTTTCCAATGCTTTCCTTTACGGGATTTGGCATTAACAATTAGAGCTATGTCATTAAATTTTTGCATGCTAGCTATCTATACTAACGCAGAGACGCGAAAAACGATATAATTGTATTATGAGAAAAATTAGAGATAGCGATGGACCGGCGTCGTGGATTGTACCTAACTATCGAGCTCTCGATATTACTGATATTGATTTTGCTAAATTGTCTAAACTAGGAATCACAAAAGTTGCGCTAGATGTCGACGGTACCTTATTGCCAGCAGGAAAATTAGGACGAGCCGCCGATGCATTTATTACTCATCTGAGTAAAGCCCAAAAATCAGGACATATTACAAATCTGACCATTGCCACTAATCGCTTTTCTTTGCTGGCACGAATGGTGGCTGACTGGATCAGTGCCGACGCAATAATTAGCGGAGGCTTCTTTATCCGAAAGCCCAGCAAACCCTACTATGACAAAGTCATCAGCAGCCTTGGTGGTAAACCTGAGCAAATGGTAATGATAGGCGATCGGCTATTGCAAGATGTTTTTGGTGGAAACCGTGCTGGCATGACCACAATCCTAGTTGATGATCTTGGTCCCGAGCCTTGGTACGACAAAATCGTATTCCATCGAAGCCGCCAGCACAAAAGGCTCATGGAGCTTGATGCTGAATTTCGCAGTTCCCGTAAAAAACGTCAATGAGTAGCAAATCTAAGTTAAAAGATAAAATTGATTCATTACCACTAGAGCCTGGTGTGTATTTGTATAAAGATTCTCATGGGGCAATTATCTATGTGGGTAAAGCGTCCAAACTACGAAACCGGGTGCGTCAATATTTTCAGAAATCGCGTACATCAGATCCAAAGACAGATTTACTTGTTGCAGATATTGTCGATTTGGATTTTCATGTAGTGGCTAGCGAAATTGAAGCATTATTCCTGGAGAGTGAACTCATCAAACGATATATGCCGAAATATAACATCGATTTGCGTGATGATAAACACTACCAGTATGTTCGTATTGATTTCAAATCTAAACATCCAATTGTTCAGGTTGTGCGCCGACCAATGGATGATGGTGCAGAATACTATGGTCCGTATATGGGAAATATCAGGCCTGCCCTAAAGCTATTAAGAAGAATATTTCCTTTTGATTATTCGATTCCTTCAAACAAGAAGTATGACCGAGCAAGTCTTCATACGCATTTAGGGCTATCACCGGGACTCGAGAGTGGCAAAACTACAATTGTTGAATACAGAGTAAATCTGCGTAAACTGGCGTCGTTTCTCAAGGGTGAACGAATTAATCTCGAGAAAAGCTTAGAGAAGGAGATGCAAGAAGCCAGCAAAGTGAAAGAATTTGAAAAAGCTGGTCGCAAAAGGAATCAGCTACAAGGACTGCGTAACCTGCATAAACAGATTGTTTTTGGCGATGAGGAATTATTCGACATCAGCAAAGACCAAGCACTAAGTGGACTCCAGAAAATGCTTAATCTCAAGGGGATACCCCGACGAATTGAAGGATACGATATATCCCACCAGTCAGGTACTAACAATGTCGCCAGTATGGTGGTATTTACTGACGGTGTGTCTGACAAAGGACAATACCGTAAGTTCAAAATGAATCTTGCTGGAAACGATGACTTTGGACACATGCGCGAGGTTATAACCCGAAGATTTTCTGGTAAGAATCTCGAGCAATGGCCAAAGCCTGATTTGCTACTCATTGATGGTGGCAAAGGTCAGCTTAGTGCGGCGCTGTCTGCAATGGATGCACTCAATATTGCTATCCCAGCAATCGGCCTCGCTAAACGCTACGAGACAATCATCCTTCCTACAAACAACCGTATGGAGGAGATTGTGCTACCAAAATCATCGCACGTATTGAAGCTACTACAGCGAGTACGAGATGAGAGCCATCGATTTGCCGTTAGTTATCACACGGTCTTAAAGCGAAAAGGCAATACTGCTGGCCTACTGGAGAATATCCCAGGAATTGGTCCAGCCACCCGAAAGAAGCTGATACGAACATTCGGTTCGGTTAGAGGTCTCACTCAAGCACGTTCAACTGATTTAGAAAAGTCGATTGGCGAGAATAAAGCAACAATTCTTCGGCAGTATTTAAGGCGTATTAGATAGCGATCTCTATTTTGCTATACTAAAGCAAATGATTGAATCAAATTTCTTTAAGAGTAATCGTCAGTCGCTTCGGGAAAAGCTTGATCTTCAGAACGATGATTTAGTACTAATACCAAGTGCCGTCAGAATGCAGTTTCACTCGGAACAGGCAGCAGAATTTCTGCAGGAAAGTAATTTCTTCTACCTGACTGGTATCAATGAACCTGATTGCATGTTGATGATGAGTGCAAAGTCTGAGTGGTTACTCATTCCTAAGCAAGATCAGTTCGCGAGTTTATGGGAAGGTCAACTTACTCATGACGAGGCGAAAAAGAAGAGCGAGATAGAACACGTATTGGATATTGAGGAGGGTTGGAGTTTGCTTGGGCGATACATACCTGACAGGGTAAGGCGCATATTTATTCCACGACCTGAACCAGTGATTATTACCGGGGGGATATACGCCAACCCATCGCAAAGAAATCTACTGAATCGTTTAAGGACAGATTTTCCACTTGTTTCATATGTTGATGTTCGGCCGAAACTCAGTGAACAACGAGTTATCAAGCAAAAACCCGAATTAACAACAATTCGAAGAGCGATTGAGGTAACTATAAATACGATGAAAGAGGTCAGTAAAGATATAAAATCAGGCAGATTCGAATATGAACTATCTGCTCAGCTAACGTACGGATTCAAAAAGCATGGGGCTCAGGGTGATGCCTACGAATCAATTGTAGCCGGTGGTGAGCGGGCCTGCGTAATTCATTATTCTAAAAAGGACCAAGCACTTCAAAAGAATAGTTTTGTCTTGATAGATGCTGGCGCACGTTTAGATAATTACGCAGCTGACATAAGTCGTACATATTTAGTCGAGGGCAAAGCAAGCACTAGACAACAAGAAATACTAGATGCCGTTGATGAGGTACATAGCTTTGCTCTTAATTATCTCAAACCCGGGGTACGATTTGATGAATACGAAGAGGCCGTAGAGGCTGAAATGGGAAGGGTGCTAAAGAAACTCTCTCTTATTAATGATGTTTCCAGAGATTCAATAAGAAATTATTACCCTCATGCGACAAGTCACTTTCTGGGCTTAGAAGTTCACGATGTTGGTGATAGAACAGCTGAATTTAAAGAAGGAATGGTTCTCACCGTGGAGCCTGGTATATATATTCCAGAGGAATCAATCGGTGCCCGATTTGAAGATAACATTCTCATTACCTCTACCGGAATTGAAAACCTAAGCAAAGAGCTGCCGTTAACCTAACTCGTGGTAGAATTATATCTATGAAAAATACTGTGTTTAGGATATTGCTAAGGTGGTTTATGAACGGTTTAGGAATTTGGGCTGCTGCACAATTACTGCCAGGCATAGAATATGACTATTTTGCCACGATTGTCGTGGCAGCTCTGATATTTTCACTTATTAATGCTACGATTCGTCCGATAGTGGTCATTTTTAGCTTGCCAGCCATATTGGTAACCCTTGGCTTCTTTATGTTAATAGTTAATGCATTTATGGTTTATCTAACCAGTGTGTTTTACGAACCCTTTATTGTACGCGATTTTGGCTCTGCCTTGCTTGCGGCCATCATCATCGGACTGGTAAACTATATCCTAAGTACCTTTGTGGACGATAAACGATTGTACGTGCAACCAGAACAGAACGGAAAGTAGATTATTTTATGCAGACATTCTTAGAGATAAGCAGTATAGTGAGCGGCGCTCTGCTGATTCTATTTATACTAGTACAGACTAGAGGCGCCAGCCTCGGTGCTGGCTTTGGTGGATCAAACGAAATTCACACGGCACGTCGTGGCGTTGATAAAACGATTCACCAAATAACAATAATATTTGCTGTTGTATTTGCACTGAGCCTGCTACTCGGTCTCCTCATTATCTAGGCGTTTGAAAATAATGCTTAGCGAATACCAAAAATTTCAGATAAAACGATGGTGGCGTCGTCGCATTCGTTTGGTACATCGGATTTGGGACACAGTAAAGCACACGGCCAATGAATCAATATTTAAACCAATGACAGGGTTTAAGGAGATTCGTCGCTTCAGCATTGGTTGGGTAGCAATAGTGGTACTCATCGTCGCTGGTTTGATAATCCAGAACAGTCAGCTTGATGCCGAATATAAACAGACAATTCCAAAAGAGGGGGGTGTCTTTAGCGAAGGAATTGTTGGCGAACTGAGCAATTTCAACCCTTTGTTTGCTAGTGGTAACGCCAACCAAGCAGCCGCTCGGTTAATGTTCAGTAGTCTTTATAAATACGACCACAGCGGACAACTAGTACCTGATATAGCCAAGGAAATTACCATAGCAAAGGATGACATTACATACACAGTAAAATTACGTGATGACGTATTCTGGCACGATGGAGAACGATTGACCGCCAAGGATGTTGTGTTTACTTTTAAGACAATTCAGAATCCAGTAGCCAGGTCACCGCTGTTGGATAGCTGGAAAGACATACAGATTAGGGAAATTAGTAGAAATGTAGTCGAGTTTAAGCTCCCCAACAAGTTCGCCCCGTTCCAATATTCTCTAACTAGTTCGATAGTTCCTGAACATATACTCTCCAAACTTGATGTTACCGAACTACGAACTACAGTTTTCAACCAAGCACCGGTTGGCTCAGGACCATTCGTATTTAAGGGTCTTGATGCTGAGAAAGGTAAATTAGAACTTGTTCGGAATGAAGATTACCACAGTGGCGCACCCTATTTGAATCGTTTCATACTGACTACATTTGAAGACCAAACAGATCTGGATAGATCAATTCAAGCAGGCGAGTTGACCGCAATTGCTGACGTATCGTCTAATCAAGAAAATATACCCTCAGATTATCAACGCTATAGATTACCCCTAAGTAATAGCGTTTTTAGTTTCTTTAACACTAGTAGACCCCCCCTAAATGATTTGGATGTCCGCAAAGCGTTAGCCGAATCGATTAACAGAGACGAAATACTAGATGAAGTTCAACTACCAGATGGGGCAAGTCGCAGTCCGCTACTGGTAGAGCATATTGGTTACGATCCGAAACTAGTTCAAACAGAAATAGGAATTCAAGAGGCTGCTAAATTGCTCAATGAAAAAGGCTGGGTATCTGGTCCCGATGGCATAAGAGTAAAAGGCGACCAACGTCTAAAATTTACAATTACCAGCCAGACGGGGGGTGAGTTTCCAAAAGTTACCCAAAAACTGGCTTCTACTTGGCGATCCATTGGTGCAGAGGTTGATGTAAATCTCCTATCCCTAGATGAACTTAGAAAAGAACGAATTGTGTCTCATGATTATGATATATTGCTTTTTGGAATAGCTATGGGTTCCGACCCTGATGTTTTTGCCTACTGGCATTCATCTCAGCGTGAAGAAGGAGGGTTCAACCTTTCCGAATATCAATCCGCGAAAGCCGATGATGCCTTAGAGGCTGGTAGAACGCGACTGGATCCAAACTTAAGAGCTGCTAAGTATCGGGCATTTACCCAAACATGGCTCAGTGATACGCCTGCCGTCGCCTTGTATAGGACCAGCCTCAATTATGTCCAAGACCGATCAGTAAAAGGATTCCAAACACGACGAATCATTGATCCAGCGGATAGATTCAACAATGTGGAAGATTGGGCTGTAACCAGCTCCGAAGCTGTCCGAAAATAGTATTTGCATCTATTCATAACTAAACTAGAATACTTAAGCATGCCGGAGTGGCGGAATTGGTAGACGCGCTAGCTTCAGGAGTTAGTGGGATTCGTCCCGTGGAGGTTCAAGTCCTCTCTCCGGCACCAAAAATATGAATGCTTCAACACGAAATATCTTGGTAATCATTGCAGCTATAACTGTTTCTCTAGTTCTTATGTTTGTATTTATTTTCAAACCAATTTTTTTCATACCTGCATCCGTACTTAAGAAATATAATACCGAGAATGATGCTACCTACAGGGCGTCAATCAATTACTGCGTTAATGCGAATAGTCATATCTACGAGGTAGTATTAGGTGGCAAGGGGGTAGTCACATACTATTACGACAAAGGCGGGAAGCTTATAAGTGATTACACTTGGGTTGATAACATTGATGAAAACACTGAAGAAAACGAAATCAACATCAACAACTATGTTTGTAAAACTATCCGAGAAGACGAGCGAGATCCGTACGCTGATTGATTTTTCTTTCGGACTCCTTCCAGACATCGCTGCGCTCCTCCGTTCGATTCGCAAGTAAGTATGCTTCCTTGCTACCATCTCACTTCGCCGAACTGGGGACTTGTGTCGCCAATTGCGCCACGTCCCCAGTCGGGTCTGGGTGACCAAAACAAAACCCACCATTTCAGGTGGGCGTTGTTTTGGTGGCTCCTCCCAGACGACGTTCGCTAACACTCACTATTCCGTCACTACGAGTCTTACGAGTAAACTCGACGATTCTCGTTCCTTACGAACTGCTTTTGCGTCGCAAAAGATCCAGTTCGTGTCTGGGAACACCATAAAGAAAAGACACCCAAATGGATGCCTTTTCTTTATGGTGGCTCCTCCCAGACTCGAACTGGGGACACAAGGCTCTTCAAGCCTCTGCTCTACCAACTGAGCTAAAGAGCCA
>CAZFKV010000010.1:0-18855 GCA_964519575.1 uncultured Candidatus Saccharibacteria bacterium
TGGCGTACAAGATGGTGTGAGATTGACATTGTTGCCCAGTCGTCGGAGAAGATAGGTCTAATTAAGCGTGCAAAGATAATTCATTTTGTGGAAGTGAAGTACCGCGCATCTGTCGCCCAAGGTGATGGGTTGGAATACATAACTCAAAAAAAGCAGTTACAAATGCAAAGAGCTGCCGAATTCTGGGTCAACGAGCATAGCTGGTCAGGCGACTATCAACTGGATGCTGTCGCAGTGACAGGCTACGAAGGGAGTTGGGAATTTGATTATCGACCAAACATTACTCTCTAACATCAAATACTAAGTCTATTTACAAGTGACTTTTGACGAAAAACTATTAAATATTGTCTAGATATTTTCTAACCGCTGATTCGTCTCGCTGCTTCCATGCAGCCTTGGTCCGGATTTGTTCGAGGCTTTGTTCTAAGCTTCTTTTGATGCCGGTAAGATCCTGATCCGCAAAGAATCTTTCGATTTCATCGGCTTTATCAATGTCGCTGAAACTAGCCAATCCCATTACAAAATAGCTATAGAGATGTCCACCACTAAACAGCTCGATAATCCAATCCCAGTTTTCTTTTTCCCATTCCCATATGAGGTCTCTGGCGTGACGGTTTGTGTACAGTACAAACACCCAACTAATGGCTTCCTGAATGCGAACTTTGTCGGTACGAATTAAATCTATCGCTCGTTTTATCTGAGTTGTATCTTCGAAATTACATAAAGCGTTAGCTAGTCGGCGTTTTTCTTCAGCAGCAGTAGTTTCATTATGGAGTTCAAGCAATTTATCGAACACCTCCGATCCACCAACTCTTGCGGCAGCTGAATAAACAATCGCTCTTAGGTTAGGATCAATAAAAGTATCTTTGGAAAGAAAATCTTCAAAAAGATTATGAGCTACAGTGATCGCATCAGGATGACGATACCTTGCCGCCATACCAATAATTATTGGTCTTAGCAAAGTATCAAAAGGTGATTCACCCTCAGACGATTCCCAACCCAGCCTTACATATTGCGACTCGATAAGCTGTTGGATGTACTGGTCGAATTGATTACGAATTGAATCGCTCTCAAATACTGCCTGAACGCTACCAACTCCAGTAGCGACGACGTTCCATACTTCATTGTTTGTCCTATCGCTGAAGCTCTTTGCTAGGTCAAGACCAACGTCAGTCGAAACTAATCCAGCTCTAACTAAGGCAAACACATCATCAAGTAGACCCATTGAATCAACATCGTCAATTTCAAAATTTCTCACCTGTCCTGAAAATTTACTCAAAGCTGACTCTGGATATTTGATTCGATAGACACCATACTTTCCGGAGTTTAATAGTTGATTATTGTTCGTAAAGTTTGTTGATTTGGTATCAAAATAGATGTCATCCGATTTCGACTTTATTGATAGAGGCCACAGTGTCTGGTCTGAGTTTTGTTCTCGCTCATTCGGATTTAGATAGAAACGAGACTGGGAAAGAGTATTTTTTTCAACTGTTATCAAAGGATAGCCTGGTTTATGTATCCAAACATTCATGAACTCGTCGACCGGTTTGTTACTGGCCTTATTCAGGGCCTGCCATAAATCATCGCCCACGGCGTTATCGTATTTATTTGCCTCCAAATAGTTTCTCAAGCCAGCCTTGAAGGCTTTTTCTCCTATAAAGTTGTGGAGCATCCTTAAGACTGAGGCACCCTTACTGTAAGTGATTGCTGGATCGAAATGTTCGTTGATATCGCGTGGATCTTCGAGTTCGGCATAGATTGATGTGGTCTTGCTGTTGGCATCGGCATGAAGTGCCGTGAACACTTCTGACTCTAAGAACATCTCAGAAAAGCCAAGATTGGGGAATAATGCATCTTCGCATTCTGATGCCATAAAGGTAGCAAAACTTTCATTGAGCCATAAATCATCCCACCATTGCATCGTTACTAGGTTCCCAAACCATTGATGAGCCAGTTCATGGGCAATTACTTCAATCACTCGTCTCTTTGTTGGAAGACTACTATCAGTACTGTCGAACAACATGGCGGTCTCTCGGTAGGTGACTAAACCCCAGTTTTCCATCGCTCCTGACGCAAACTCAGGTATTGCAATCATATCTAGTTTTGGTAACGGGTAATCAATGCCAAAATAGTCTTCATAAAATTCTAAGCAACGAATGCCGACATCTAATGAGAAGGGAAGTCTATCGGCATTCTCTTTGGTCGCAAAGACATTTACGGTAGTACCTTTGTTTGTCTTACCCGAAAGCTTTGATAATTCCCCAATTGCAAAAGCTAGAAGATAGCTTGACATAACTGGCGAAGTCTCAAATCTAGTTTCTAGGCGATTGTTTTTCTCTGACTGATGAGCAATTGGAG
Organism: uncultured Candidatus Saccharibacteria bacterium; assembly: GCA_964519575.1. Lineage (GTDB taxonomy): Bacteria > Patescibacteriota > Saccharimonadia > Saccharimonadales > JAGPDM01 > CAZFKV01. Next base: position 2,359 of record CAZFKV010000010.1, read on the forward strand.
TATTTCCAAGTACAGTCGATAGTCGCTTCGGAGATTCAAGTTTGACATCAAAGGTAGCTTTGGCGGCCGGTTCGTCGATGCATGGGAAAGCTTCTCGTGCGTGAGTTGACTCGAATTGAGTCGAGATAATTACTTTTTTCTCGCCATTTTCCTCGTATGTACTAGGATAAATACCTTCCATTCGCTCGGTGATGAGTCCAGAGAATGCTATGTCGAGTTTGATATGTTGATCAACTGTCTCCTCGTCCAATTGAATTGTTATCTGTTGGTTTTCATTGTCTGAAGAAACCGAAGCGAGTAATCCATTGATTTTTGCAATAGAAATTTTCAGATGACTAGAATGAAGGATTACTTGATTACTTTTGGATACTAAATTACCTTGAATCATGGCCGAACCCTCAAATGATTTACAGTCATCGGATATTGAAATTCGAACATCGTAATGTTCGGGTTGAAATAAATCGTAAAGGCGTTTTGTGTGGCTCATATTCGATTACAGTGTGCCCGATTCATTTGAACCCTGCAAATGGTTAGACAAAAATAAGACTTTTTGATACAATACACAGGTATTAGTCGGCCATCGGGTCGACATTTTTTATATAATATATACATATATCGAAAGGAAATTAAAATGGAATTAGATGTTAAACAGTTAATTGCAGCAATTAGCCAAATTGCCGAAGAGAAAAATCTAGATAGTGAAACGGTGCGAGATGTGGTGCAACAAGCACTAGCAGCTGCATTTAAGAAAGATTATGGAACTCGCGATCAAGATGTACGGGTTGAGTTAAATGAGAAAACTGGCGGTATGACCGCTATTATTAGTCACGAAGTTGTCGAAGAAGTTGAAAATCCCGAAGCACAAATGACTTTAGATCAAGCCAAGAAAGTGAAGTCGGATGCCAAAATAGGGGATGTTATTAGCACCAATCAATCACCAACTTCTTTCGGTAGAGTAGCCGCACAAACAGCTAAGCAAGTGATTCTTCAGAAATTGCGCGAAGCTGAAAGAGAAGTTGTTTTGGGAGAATACGAAGATAAAATTGGCACGGTATTAACTGGAGCCGTGACGAGAGTCGAACAACGACTTGTACGTATTGACCTCGGAAAAGCTCAAGGAATACTTCCTATGAGCGAACAGATTAGGGGTGAATATTATAGCCCTGGCCAAAGACTAAAAGTGTATCTGAAAGAAGTTGAAAGAACCGGTAGGGGTCCACAATTAATTCTAAGTCGTGGAAATACTGAGTTTATCGAACATATTTTCCGAAATGAAGTACCAGAAATGGAGAACGGTGCTGTTGAGATTAAGGCAATAGCCCGAGAAGCCGGTGTCAGAACCAAGCTAGCAGTTAAATCAACTGTACCTGGTGTGGATCCGGTCGGCACTTTCGTAGGTGGTCATGGTACTCGTGTTCAGGCGGTGATGGGTGAGATAGGTGATGAAGAAAAAATCGATATTATCGCTTGGAACGATGACAAGAAGACTTTCATAGCAAATGCTCTTAGTCCTACTGAAGTTGATCATGTTGATCTAGACGAGAAGAACGGCAAGGCAACTGTATATGTAAACGAAGACCAGCTATCGGTTGCAATCGGGAGAGGTGGGCAAAACGTAAGGTTGGCCAGCAAAATCACTGGGCTTGAGCTAGATGTTACCAAGAATAATGGCAAAGCCAGCAGAACTGAAGAGTCTGCTATTAAGCCAACACCAAACGAAGAAAAGCCAAAGAAGCTAGCCAGTAAGGCAAAACTAGAGGAGTCATTACTCGAAGCTGTTGAAGGACAGGCAAGCGAAGAATAGTCTCTTTAATTGATTTATATTCGGACCTAAACAATCAACTTTATCAGTTGTTGAGGCGATAAATACGTTGTCAAGTCAATCTAATTACAACTAAGATAATTGCTGTTAGCACTCTTGCATTGAGAGTGCTAAATAGCTAAACTTAAAAAGTACTAAATAAAAAAGAGGGTATATGCCACCATTATTTGATTTCTCATCCTTTGCTAGCAAACTTACTGATAATGCTCGGAATAGCTTGGAGCATGCTGAAACTATCGCTAGGCGAATGGGTGCCCAATATATTGGAACAGAGCACCTGTTGTTGGGTGTTTTGGAGCAACAGACGTCGATTGGAGCGAAATTGCTAGGTAGCTCAGGCATAACTATAGATCGAGCCAAACTAGCGCTCGACCTAACTCCGAAAACTCTTATTAAAAATGACATTGGACGAGGATTAAGTGAAACAGCTAAGTTAACCTTACACATGGGTTTAGAAATCGCTAGAGAGTTTAATCAAGATATTTGTGGTACTGAACACATATTAGCTAGTATTTTGGCTCAGAAGAACTCTCGAGCCATGATACTGCTCAAAGATATGAATACTAATTTGCGTAATCTCCACGAAGAAATTGAAAGTTATTTAAACTCACAGCAGTATGATTATGCTGAACAATCTGGTTCTGCCAAGTCGAAGAACAAGAAGTCGAAACCTACCGCGTTGAGTTTCTTTGGTAGTGATCTTACTGCAGAGGCATCGGCTCAAAAGCTTGATCCGCTTATCGGTAGAGAAGATCAATTAACGAGAATGATCACTATCCTTGCCAGACGTCATAAGAATAATCCTGTATTGGTAGGAGATCCCGGAGTAGGGAAAACAGCAATCGTTGAAGGTCTTGCTCAAAAAATCGCTAAGGACGATGTACCAGATAACCTAATTGGTAAGAGGATTATTTCACTAGATCTGGCTAGTATGGTTGCCGGCACTAAGTATCGTGGTGAGTTCGAAGAACGATTAAAGCGAGTCATGAAAGAGATAATTGAAAGTGGCGATGTCATCCTGTTTATTGATGAACTCCATCTTTTAGTCGGTACCGGCTCTGCTGAAGGAAGCATGGATGCGGCTAATATGCTGAAGCCTGCCTTAGCCAGAGGTGATATTAGGGTTATTGGTGCAACTACCTTGGATGAATACCAAAAATACGTTGAGGAAGACGCAGCGCTTGAGAGGCGCTTCCAGCCTATTCAAGTACCTGAAAGTAGTGCCGAAGAAACGCGAAAAATATTGTTAGGATTGAAAAGTCGGTATGAAGAATTTCACGGTGTTAGTATCAGTGATGAAGTCGTGACTGATACAGTTAGATTAGCCAAGAGATACCTGCATGAAAGATTCTTTCCAGACAAGGCTATTGATTTGATTGACGAGTCAGCCGCTCACATTAGAGTAAAACGAGGCAGTATTCCGCAAGAACAACGCAAACTCAAAAAGAACATCCAACAATTGACTCAGAGAATGGAAGCGGCCGTTGCAGATGAGGATTATGAGCGTGCAGCACTATATAAAACACGCCTTTCCCAGCTCAAAGATAAGCTAGAGGGAATTAGGGCTGAATACAATAGAAAACATAAACTTAATTTGAGTTCAGATGACGTTGGACATGCAGTGTCCGTTATGACGGGAGTTCCAGTTAACAAAGTAATAAAAGCCGAAGCAAAATACCTAATAGATATGGAAAAGCACCTACAAAAGCGAATTATCGGTCAGACCGATTCAATTAAAGAAGTGGCCAAAGCAATACGCCGTAACAGAAGCGGTGTTTCAGATTCAAAAAGACCAATTGGGTCCTTTATATTCCTAGGTCCAAGTGGAGTAGGCAAGACAGAACTAGCACGTGTACTAGCGCGCGAATTCTACGACGACGAAGAATCGTTAATAAAACTAGATATGAGTGAATTTGGAGAAAAGCATACCTCAGCTCGTTTGATTGGAGCTCCTGCAGGATATGTCGGGTATGATGATGGCGGTCAGCTGACAGATCGAATTCGTCGTAAACCATATTCCCTAGTCTTATTCGACGAAATTGAAAAAGCCCATCCTGAAATATTCAATATGTTACTACAGATATTAGAGGATGGTGTGCTTAGTGACGCTCGTGGTAGGAAAGTTAATTTTGCAAATACCATAATTATTATGACATCAAATATTGGCGCCTCGAGTCTCCAGAAGGAAGCATCGCTCGGCTTTCGTTCAACCTCCAAAGATAAAGAAACTGAACTTAAACAAATTCATGAGAATACTACGGAAAAAGTACTAGATCAGTTGAAGCTAGCTATGCGACCAGAATTGTTAAATAGAATAGATAAGACTATTGTCTTTAATGCTCTAACCAATAAAGAAGCGAAAAAAGTCCTAGATTTACAATTAGAAGAGTTACGAACTAGATTGCGGGAACATAAGATAGGGTTACAGCTTACTTCGGGAGCTAAGAAATTCCTCCTAGATAAAGGATACGACGCCGATCAAGGAGTTCGTCCATTACGACGGATCATCCAAGACGAAATAGAAGATGCAATAGCTCATGGATTACTTAGTAATGCTTACCAAGATGGAGATGTTGTGAAGGTATCGTCAGCAAATGGTGGGTTATCATATGCTGTAACGCCAGAGTAGTTTGAATATCTACAACTGTGATTCGAATAAAAAATGAAAGGTCGTATGTTTACACTGGGTTAATTATTGGGTAATGGTCTATAATCAGGTCTAGATTACCATAATCATTAAATGGAAAATTGGAGGATTTTAGTGAACACGAGGCCTAAATCAAGCCCAATCGGATTTATGTTTAAGAGTTTAAGCGTCTTAGCACTACCTTTGCTGGTTGTCGGACTATTCGTATTTGGTATTCCGCGATACTACTATTCGATAAATGATTGGCTCAAGCTTCAAAATTACACTCCAAGTCAAGAAATCAAACAACTTGCAGACGACGCTCAATTTACCAAAGAAGGTCGAAAGATATTCTATGTTACAGATCCAGAACTCAACGATAAAACTCGCTTCAACACCAACTGTCCTTTTGCAGAGAGATCATTCGTCCTCGGTTGTTTTAATGGATACAATATTTATCTTCTAAGTGTCGAAGACGGCAGGTTGAAAAGCGTTGAAACCGTTACCGCGGCTCATGAAATGTTGCATGCAGCTTACGAAAGGTTAAGCAGGGATGAAAGGAGTCGAATAGATGCCTTGATTGAAAGTAAGTTTAAGGAGATTTCAGACCAGAGATTAAATGATTTAATAGCCGAGTACCGTCAACAAGACCCTGAGTCCGTCCCTAATGAACTTCACTCTATTTTACCAACAGAAGTAAAAGACTTAGGTCCAGACCTCGAAAATTACTATAAACGCTATTTTACAGACCGTGGTAAGGTCGTAGACAAGTTCCAGAGTTATGAAAGTGTTTTCTCCAATCTCGATATCAAGATAAAGGCCATCGAGCTACAAATCGATAACTTAAAAATCAAGATATCCCAACTCGATGAGAGTATTCGGAAACAGAGAGTTGAGATAGATGCAGAAAATGCCTTGCTGAAAAAGTATCGTGACTCCGGAGATATCTCATCCTACAACGCTCAGGTACCCAAGCAGAACCAGCTAGTTAATCGGTACAATAACGATGTCCGTGAATACAATAGCTCAATTGAAAGTCACAACGCCAAAGCTAAAGAGGTAAACGAAATTGTTGTCCAACAAAATTCGTTAGTTAACTCAATTGATTCTAAGTTTAATGAACTCTAGTCAGCCGGATCTTTTCTAGAAGATTTAGAGTACCCGATCATACCAATTATTAGACCCGGAATAATTGCAACTATTCCCGTTACACCCAAAAAGAACATAATGACGTTAAGTATTCTTGCAATAACTGAACCGGACTCGGTCCCGACGTTATCAGATATAAACTGATTAGCAGAGAACAGTACCATGCCACTGAGAATCAGTATAGTAGGCCCAAAAAATCCCAATATTGTCATTTTCTTTGCGCTTTTCTTAGTCATTGCGAGTCTCCTTGTTACTACTGATGTATAATACTTCCAACAATGGCAAAAGCAAAATCTCACTATGTCTGCAATAACTGCGGAGATTCATTCCCTAAATGGGCCGGAAAATGCGACTCCTGTGGACAATGGAATACGCTAATTGTCTTTCATGAAAGTACAGTAAAAGGTAAGTCGGCTAGGGGTGAAGTGCTCGTGCCACAGGTCTTATCTGAAGTGCGGACTCAAACTGATCAAGATCGCCTAAAATCGAATATCAAACCTGTTGACGAGGTGCTTGGTGGCGGTATAGTCCAAGCAAGTATTATTTTGTTGGCTGGCGAACCAGGTATTGGTAAGTCTACTCTCCTACTGCAACTTGCCGCTGCAATTAGCGAGAATCAATCAGTTCTGTATGTCAGTGGTGAAGAATCTGTCAGTCAAATTAAGCTTAGAGCGGAAAGACTTGGCTTGAGCACAGCGTCCTTAAAAATTGCTGCCAGTACAAGTGCAAACGACATTTCAAGTAGTATGACTTCAGCTGGTTATGATTTGGTGATTATCGACTCGATCCAAACAGTTAGTGTCGCCGAACTTGATACTAGCGCTGGGAGCGTCAGCCAAATAACTAATTCTGCTCATTTACTACAATCAACCGCAAAGAAGACAAATACAGCTATCGTGATGGTCGGTCATGTCACTAAAGAGGGATCGATCGCCGGACCAAAAATCTTAGAACATCTAGTGGATGTAGTATTAAACCTTGAGGGTGACCGATATGGTGGCTTTAAATTACTTCGCGGAGTCAAAAACAGATTTGGCTCAACTAACGAGGTGGGGATTTTCGAAATGGTTGATGAAGGCTTGATTCCAGTCGACAACCCCTCAGCAGCTCTATTGTCAGAACGGCAAACCAGCGACGGTTCGGTCGTGTTGGCAACTATTGAGGGAACACGCGCTTTGTTGGTGGAAGTACAAGCTTTAGTAACTAAATCATCGTTTGGGTATCCAAAAAGAACCGCTGTTGGAATAGATGGCAACCGTCTCAATCTACTAATTGCCGTATTAAACCAGCGTACTAAACTTGATCTCAGTGAACAGGATATTTATGTGAACATCGTTGGAGGTATGAAAATTTCTGAGCCAGCCGCCGATCTAGCTGTCTGCATGGCAATAGCCAGTGCATCTAAAGGAATGAAGCTAAGTAATGACGCTGTAGTATTTGGTGAAGTTGGTCTAAGTGGAGAAATTCGAAGTGTTGTTCATGTCGACAAACGTATCAGCGAATCTAAGAAACTCGGTTTTCCTGGTGCTATAGGACCCAAAAACTCAAAAGCAGATTCATATTTACGTTCGGTAGACAATTTGCGAGATGCGCTTAATCAGTTTTTGTCAAAGTAATGTAGGATTTAGGATGATAGATTTTGGATTTGGAGATTAGGATGGTTGAAACGTTGCTCGGTCTAATCTTAATCTTGATTTCAGCCAATCTGATCTTAACAATTAAGCGCCAACTTCTTAATCCTAGATCCAAAATCCAAAATCCTAATGGGGTTCTACTGGACACTTGTGCTTTAATTGATGGTCGAATATTAGATCTTGCCAAGACAGGATTCATACCAGTTCAGCTAATTGTTCCACAATTTGTTATAGCTGAACTTCAAGGTCTAGCTGATGGTCGTGATCATTTGAAACGTGAGCGTGCTCGGCATGGACTGGATATGATTAAAGAACTCCAAAAAAACCCAAATGTTAACGTCGATATAACCCAAGACCCAGTTAACTCGCAAATCGAAGTCGACGATAAGCTAGTTAAGCTCGCTTTGAAAACAAATTCAGCACTCTATACAACCGATTATAATTTGAGCAAAGTTGCCGAAATTGAAGGCGTGACGGTACTTAATGTAAACGAATTAGCAAAGCTTTTGCGGGTCAAATACTTACCTGGAGAGTCAGCTGAAATCCAAATAGTTCAGAAGGGAAGCAATGCTTCGCAAGGGGTTGGCTATCTGGAAGATGGAACTATGGTTGTGGTTGAGAAAGCTGGAAAAAATATTGGTAAAACGGTTGAAGTTGTATTTGATCGTCACTTACAAACCAGCGCCGGTAAAATGATGTTTGCTTCTTACAAGAAGAAATAACAAAATCCCTAAGGCCAATTAAGGCTAGCGTTTTTACTATCTCCATTTGCGCTTACCGTAAATAGATATGAGCCTGCAGGATTGCCACCAAAGGTGAATGTTTTGAATAACTGAGTTTTAGTATCGCAGAGCGATGCCGGTCCGGTATAACAAATGAGATAACTAGTCCCAACTGGAAATGAACTAGCCCAAGATACTTTTACATTCGAAGCTTGTTTAACTGCTGTAACATTACTAATTCCTGTGGTCGATACATCGTATGTAGTACTACCCTCATCCGAGTACCCTAGACTATCCTTTGCGGTGACACTAACAGAATGAGAACCAGGACTCATAGCAACTGTTGCATTGTAGTTTCCGCTTCCAGCTCCGCCTTGGACACCTACACCAGTACCATCAACACTGAAGGAAATTTCGGTTAGGGGGTGAGTTCCTTGAGATACATTGGCGCTAATGAGATAGCTACCTCCAGATGGTGAGACGCTGACGCTGTTAACAACTGGTTTGGCATCAGAACAGTTATGTACATCATCGGTTGCCGTAGGTTTTCCGGCACCAAAAGCTCGGCCAATCTTAGCCGCATATGTTTTAATCGGAGCAGCCCAACGGCTATAGGCTGGATCATCTTTGGCAATCTCGGCATCGATACCATCTCCGTTGACAGTCTGTTTAGTGCTTTCAGGAGTACAGTCAGTTGCAAGTTTCCCTGAAATTGTGTCTATCGTATAACTTACTTGGGCTCCAGCCTTAGGAGCAATGTAATTACTAGCAAAAATATCAGTATGCTTCCTTTTGGTTGCTTCGGTTGGAGTTCTGCCCGTGTCTGAATCAAGTGTTACTTGTTTTATTCCCGCCGGTTTATTGAATTCGCGACTCGGCCAGTTTTTCTGTTTATGAACTTCATTCATTAACTGAACCCAAATTGGCGAGATTGTCAGCGAAGAACTTGCACCCATTTCGGTATTGTCGTGATTACCAACCCAAACACCAGCAGTTATGTAATCTGAGTATCCCATTGTCCAAAAGTCTTTTGTATCACTTGTTGTACCAGTTTTAAGCCCGGCTGTCACACCGACCCCGTTTACACTTCTAACGGATCGATCACTAAGAATATTGGTTATTAGATAAGCAACTTGTTCATCCAGAACTCGTTTACCCTTGGGCTTAGTGTTGTCTTTTACAACGTCTCCATTAGGAGCTTCAATCTTCTGAATGTAGGTCTGGTCGTAATGAATACCGCCGTTGGCAAATGCTTCATAGCCAGTCACATGGTCGGCCAATTTAACTTCGCCAGCACCTAAGACAAGTGCTAGTCCGAATCTTTTGCGGTCTTTAAGAGTAGTAATGCCTTGAGCTTGAGCTTGATCAATTACATTATCGATACCAGCAATGTAGAGGGCTTTGACAGCTGGGATATTGAGAGACTTACCAATAGCTCTTCTGATTGGGATAGCTCCATTCTGCTCTCCTTTATTGAAGTTGGTTGGCTCATAGCCACCAAAGTCAGTTTTCAGGTCATAAAGAACACTGCCCGGTCCCCATTTACCAGTTTCAAACAGTTCAGCATATGCGTAAGGTTTAAAGCTAGATCCAGGTTGTCGGGAGGCGGTTGCCGCATTGAATGCACCATACCCTGGATAATTGAAATCCCGACTTCCTACCATCGCTTTAATCTGACCAGTTCGTTGATCGCCAAGAGTAAGGGCAAGATTATCACCTCCAGAACGCTCGACAAGACCAATTCTTTCGGAAGCAACTTTTTCAGCTGTAGCTTGCAACTCCAAGTCTAACGATGTAATCACCTTCCAACCACTTTTGTTAACGGTCGTTGCGCCGTAGTCAGCTTCTAATTCCTTTTGAGCCTCAAGCACAAAGTGGGGTGCCACAACACCTTTGTAACGGTTGCGATTGGTACTGAGCTTGGCAAGCGTATCGACTTTCTTCGCTTCTTTTGCTTCGGCTTTAGTGATATAGCCTTGCTCTTGCATACGGTCGATAACAGTATCTTGTCTAGCCAAAAGAAGTGAAGTGTCATCACTATACGGTGAATAAAGAGTTGGAGCCTGAGGAATTGCTGCTAACATAGCTGATTCGTCAAGAGTTAGGTCTTTTGCTGCTTTGTCGAAGAAACTCTGACTAACTGCTTCGACTCCATACTCTAGCGATCCATAGGGAATTTCATTCAAATAAGCGGTAAGTATTTCCTCCTTGTTATAAAGGCGCTCTAATTCAATAGATAAAATTAGCTCTTTTATTTTACGAGTGATTTTGCGATCGTTTGTAAGCAAAGCGTTTTTAATATATTGCTGAGTTATGGTTGAACCGCCCTGAGTACTACGGTTGAAAAGGTTGTTTATAAAAGCCCTAGTTATGCCTCTGATACTGAAACCACCATGTTTATAATAATCTTTATCCTCGATGGCAACTGTGGCATTCCGCATGTATTTGGAAATTTCCTTTTCTTTGACAATCGTTCTTTTCTGATCTCCATAAACCTCAAAAAGTAATTTTTCCCCTTTGTTGTCATAGAATTTGGTAGTTTGAGCCAGTCCACGACCATTTAGCTCTTCTGGACTAGGGAGTTCGCTCTTGAAATATGCATACATACCCACACTGAAAAGGATCAATGCTGCAAAACAAGCAGCAGCAAATTTGGCCAATTTGATTCGTCCCTGATGAGTAAATAACAGATATTTCCACCTTTTTGGATTGATGTACCACAATATTCTCTTGATACGAGATTTTGGTGCGCCTCTGACATAATCGCGGTGTCGCTGTTCTTTCTTAGACAGTTTCTGATGGTAGCTATTGGTGTAGGTATATAGCCGTGATGATTTATCCTCGGCAGATGTTTTCTTCCTACTAAGTTTGGACTGAATCCAATAAACAATTTTCAATCCTTTGCCGCTGTTTCTACCGTAATTACCATTTCTGGCCATATAATCACCCCGAAATTAACTAAGTAATTATAGCACGAAAACGCTTCTGACAATCGTCCGTGTTACACTAGTCGTTATGAGTAAATCTATCGAAGAAATACTAAGTAGAAGAGCAGTTAAAGTATTACCTAATATTGAAGGACTAGAGGAGCGGGCCAAATCAGGTCCAATAAGGTTATATCTAGGTGTCGATCCGACCGGAAATCGACTTCACCTTGGACATACTATCGGCATGCGAATCTTAAACGACTTTGCCGAAGCCGGGCACGAAGCAATCTATCTTTTTGGTACCGGAACAGTTCTAGTCGGAGATCCGAGTTTACGAGCTGAAGCTCGCGAATTAATCACTGAAAAAGAAATAGAAAACAATATTTCTACCTGGAAAGATCAGGCAACAAAAATCATTAATCTGGATAAAATTACAATAAAGAAAAATGGTGATTGGATTACAAAACTATCCATTACTGATCTAATACAGCTCATGAGTAAGGTTAGTGCGACTCAGCTATTTAAAAGAGAAAGTTTCACTCGTAGGATAGATTCTGGGAACACTGTCTGGTATCACGAGACTCTCTACCCATTACTACAAGGCTATGATTCAGTCGTTATGGATGTAGATGCTGAGATTGGAGCGACTGACCAAGAATTCAATATGCTGATGGGTCGTGAACTACAAAAGAAAATTAACAATAAAGAAAAATGGGTCATCGAAAATCCAATGATTGTTGGTACAGATGGAAGACCGATGAGCAAATCTTCTGGTAACTGCGTTTGGTTAGATGATTCCCCTGAAGATATCTATGGCAAGCTTCTCAGTCTCCCGGATGAACATATCTGGCAGTATCTGCGACTCGTTACTGACATTCCAATCGATGAAATTGATGCGTTAGAAAATGACGTAAAAAACGGTGCTAATCCTAAAGATGCCAAATCCAGGCTGGCACGAGAAGTCGTGAAGATGCTACATGATGAAAATTCGGCACAATCCGCCGAATTAGCTTGGCAGAAACAGTTTTCCAAAGGCGAACTTCCAGATGACATACCAACCATAGAGATTAAAAATGGTGAATGGCTAATCCAAAATTTGTTAATTGAACTAAATCTGGTTGAAAGTAAATCAGAGGGCAGAAGAATGCTTGAGCAAGGTGGGGTCAAGATTAATCAAGCAAAAGTAGTCAATGAAACAGTCGCGGTTTCATCTGGAGATATTGTTCAAGTCGGCAAGCGTAAGTTTGTCAAAATCAAATAGCCTACAATAAGAACATGAATCTAGCCGAATCAGTCAGAAGCATTCCCGGAGTTGGTGACAAGTTAGTTGGTTTACTAGGTAAGCTCGGCATTGTCACTGTTGAGGATTTACTACTTAACTATCCCCGTCGCTACGAAGATTATTCTGTAGTAAGTAAGATTAAAGATCTAAGTCCAGGGGAGGTAACTATTCAGGCAACTGTTGAGCAGATAACAGGTCGTTATGCACGCAACAGACGTCTTCACATAACTGAAGCCACACTAAGTGATGATTCTGACAAAGTTAAAGCGGTGTGGTTCAATCAGGCATATTTAGCTAAGTCGATTGCGCGGGGTGAAGAGCTATATTTCTCAGGTAAGTATGAACTGTCCAGAAATGGTTTGACTATCCAAAACCCAACATGGGAAAAAGTCAGTGAATTTCATACATCGACTGCTCGCATTGTTCCGATTTATCGCGAAACGAAAGGCATAACCAGTCGACAAATCAGGAATCTAGTACAACAAGTACTGCCTCTGGCTCATAAACTCGAGACATCTTTCCCTGAACAATTAAACAAAACACAAATCTCAAAAATTATTACAAATCTACACTTTCCAGAATCTAGCGATGAATTGCTACAGGCTAAGAGAGCAATGGCCTATCAAGAATTATTTATTCTTATTTCGGCCAGTCAGCTTGCCAAAAGAGAACATCATTTATTGCGTGCTCCTATCATTAGTTTTAATGAAAAATTAACCAAAGAGTTCACTTCCTCACTAGCCTTTAAACTAACTGATGCTCAACGGTCAGTCGCCTGGCAAGTTATCAAAGATATGCAACATGAAATTCCGATGAATCGACTGATTGAGGGCGATGTCGGAAGCGGAAAAACAATTGTCGCGGCACTTGCGGCACTTCAAGCAATAAAGCAGAAATTTCAAGTAGCATTAATTGCTCCAACAGAAATACTGGCAAGGCAACATGCCGAAAATCTATCTAAGTTGTTCGAACCATTTAGGATTAATGTCGTTCTGCTAACGGGAGGGGCAAAAACAGCTTCGAAGAAACTCACTATTCAAAGCATCAGCTCCGGAGAAGCTGAATTTATTATTGGTACGCATGCTTTGCTCGAGAAAGATATCGAATTTAATCGACTAGGTTTAGTAATTGTTGATGAACAGCATCGTTTTGGGGTTAAACAGCGTGAAAAGCTACAGCAAAAGCCTCTTCAAATGCCGCATCTGCTAAGCATGACAGCCACACCGATACCACGCTCACTCAGTTTAACTGTGTACGGAGAGTTAGATATTTCGTTAATAGATCAAATGCCACTCGGTCGTAAGCCGATTGAAACAAAGGTAGTTCGGCAATCTAATCGAGAGAAGGTCTATAAGCATATCGATGAGCAGATTGATTTGGGTAGGCAAGTCTATGTTATTTGTCCATTGATTGAGGAGTCTGATGTGCTGGGTGTTAAAAGTGTCCAAGCAGAACATGAACGTCTTAACACCACTATATTCAAACACAGAAAGATAGGCTTGCTACATGGTCGAATGAAGTCAGCTGAGAAAGAAGCAGTCATGGATAAATTTGCCAAGGGCGAATTTGATATCTTGATTAGCACTACTGTAGTTGAGGTTGGAGTTGATGTCGCCAATGCGACAATAATCATGATTGAAGGTGCCGAAAGATTCGGCCTGGCTCAGATGCACCAATTGCGAGGCCGAGTTGGACGAAGTGATTACCAGAGTTACTGTTACCTTGTTCCAACAAATGATGATTATATTAGTAAACGACTTAAGGCAATGGAGTCTACCAGTAATGGTTTCCGATTGGCCGAGCTCGACCTCAAGTTGCGTGGTCCAGGGGCCGTCTATGGCACAAGACAACATGGTGATCTAGATCTTCGTTTCGCCCAGCTCGATGATACTAAGCTTATCTCTCAGGTTCAGCGAGATGTAAAAATCTTCCTCGACAGTGATGATATATCGGGTTACCCTAGATTGATGGAAAAAATAATGTCTGCTAGAGCAGTAACTCAGTTGAATTAATCATGGCTTACGCACCACACCAGTCTGCTATCTGGCAAAGCCAGTTACTCCACTGGTTTTCTTGGTCCAGTTTGAATTTTTTATCTACGGTACGCACTCGCAGTATTTTCACACAGCTCCGCTTGGGTCCCTCGACAAGAAAATCCAAACTGAACTCAAGTGCGAAAGCCATGATAATATCGGATTTGGGCTAAATTTAGTATGTATTCTGGATTCTTATCGCCTCGACATTCCAGCCAATGGGTAGGCACGCATCAGAAGTTAAACCGAATTTCTTATCATATGGCTATTCAAAAGATAGATAACGGTGTATTTCCAGAGATTAAAACAATTCAATCATTTGAAGGTCTGAACGGGCCTGATGGCATCAAGCTGAAATCACCGAGTCAAAATGAGCCTTGGCACTACTACGATCCGTTGGATGACGAAGACACCCAATTGATCGATCTGCTTGACCAGCATTATGTTTCACTTGTAAAAGCTCTCAAAGAACACAATATGGAACGGGCTGGCTTTGAGGCAAGCTGGTTATCACACGGAATCACCGACGGCCTAACACCTGCTCACCAATATCCATACGAAAAGGAACTTCAAAACATAACCGGCAAACACAAAGACACGCGTACTACTCGAGGCAAGAAATTCTTTGCAGGAGGGGAAACCCGACCTCAACGAATCAAAAACAACTGGAAACTTTGGGGTATGAAGGGGTTGATGCTAACACACCAGAATTTTGAGATTGGTGTTGCGGCGATTGCGATTCCAATGAGACTAAAGAAGTTCAAACTAACAGAGAAGGAAATTGAAGATGCCATCAGCATTGGCCCCACCGAGCTATTCAAGAAGTCAGCTCGTAATATCGCCAGCTACCACATGTATGACAGGTTTTATCGTAGTGGATGGAATACAACATTAGGAAAAGATGTACGGGAACTGTTAATTCCTGCAATTTCCAAAACGGTTGCGTTATCTTGGTTAATGGCAGCGAACGAAGCAACAGATAAATGACCGCAATTTAATGCATCGACTTCGAATTATCTCAGGCATATATGGTGGTCGTTTCATCGAAGCTCCCAAGAAAGCAAGTGTCCATCCAATGAGCGAAAGAATGCGTGGTGCTCTTTTCAATATGATTGGAAATTTGGAAGGAAAAGCTGTCTTAGATGCCTTTTCCGGTAGCGGGGCAATTGGACTCGAAGCAGCAAGTAGAGGCGCTCAGACAGTTACTTGTATTGAACAGGATAGAACGGTCATGCAGACTTTATTGCAAAATGTTGAATCATTGCGAGCCGATGGAGTTGTCCAAACAATTCAGGCAAATGTTTTTGGGTGGGTAGATAGCAGCGATGATATATTTGATATTGTCATTGCCGACCCCCCTTACGAGAGAGTTGATTCAACAAAAGTTGTGGAAAAGTTAAAAAAATATATAAACGCAAGCGGATTTATGATATTATCACATTCAGGTAGGACGGAGCCTCCAAGAGTTGATGGAGTTGTTGTGGTAGAAACTCGATCTTATGCTGATGGAACGTTAACGTTCTACCAATCGCATTAAGCGATGTATCGTTCGCGCGATACATAAAAGGAGACCACTCGGTCTCCTTTTTTGATGATATTATGTGTTTCGATTTACGATTAGGCCGCCGAATGTTTGATCTGTTGGCATGAGCTCGACGTTATCAATGTTGACATGTGCCGGGCGCGATAGCACCCATAGAATGGTTTCGGCGATGTCTTGAGCGACAAGTGGTCTGGTGTCTTTATATACTTCAGCTGCTTTGTCTTTATCTCGAAACCTGACAGTCGCAAACTCCGTCTCGGCCATGCCGGGTTCAATATTGGTTATCCGTATATTCATTCCGAAGAGATCGGTTCGTAAGTTCCGAGAAAACTGTCGGACAAATGCTTTGGTACCACCGTATACATTGCCACCCTTGTAGGCGTTGGCACCGGCGCTCGATCCGATATTAATGATGTGCCCTTGATTGCGCCTTTTCATGATGTCGAGTGTCGAGCGCGTAACATACAATAGTCCTTTGATATTGGTATCGATCATTTCTTCCCAGTTTTCTAGCTTACCGTCCTGTACCAACTCCATGCCTCGTGCCAGACCAGCATTGTTTATTAGCACATCAATATCCTGAAAATCTGCTGGAATGTTCTTAAAGAAGTTATGAACTTGTTTTTTGTCAGTTACATCAACAGTAGCCGCGTGTACCTCCGCCTTTAGCTTTTGCTTGATTTGTTCGAGCCTATCAGAACGACGTGCAAGTAGGATGAGCTTATGCCCGTCTTTTGCCAATAATTCCGCGGTTGCTAA
>CAZFKV010000011.1:0-18218 GCA_964519575.1 uncultured Candidatus Saccharibacteria bacterium
AGGAGGGGGCGATCCCTTTAGGGTCGTTGTCCTTACGCATTGTTGAATATGACTATGAATACATCAAGAACAGTGATTGGCCCAGGAGTTTTGAGATACTTTGTCGGTACAAAGTATCATAGGTTGGTTCTTGGAAAAGAACAACACTATTGCCAGCAGGCAGGTTTGGAAAAGGACAGAGCCTATTTGGGAAAAGAAATGGGAACTTAGATGTTGCGTCTTTTGCGTCGCCTAAGCTCAGCGACACGAAGTCGTGCTGTTTGCTGCTCAATGAGGCCGACAGCCTGG
The DNA here is from genome assembly GCA_964519575.1 of uncultured Candidatus Saccharibacteria bacterium. Classification (GTDB taxonomy): domain Bacteria; phylum Patescibacteriota; class Saccharimonadia; order Saccharimonadales; family JAGPDM01; genus CAZFKV01. The sequence goes on from CAZFKV010000011.1 coordinate 289, forward strand.
GCTAGGTCTACCTGGCTACCGGCATTAGCGCGAAGCTCTTCGGCACGTTTGAGCGCTTCTTTGGCTTCCATTTCATTGATGTCAGCAGCACTTTCAGCTACGTCAGCAAGAAGGCGAATTTTGCGACCATGTATGACTTCAATAACTCCACCATCTGTCGCAAACAGATCCATGTCTTCGTCTTTGTCTGCCTGTCGCTTTCGAATAGCGATCACACCTGGGCTTGAAACTGAGACGAGAGGCATGTGTTCAGGGAAGATAGCAACCTGGCCATCAGGCGTGGGGACTATGACTTCCCAGCACTCCTCGCTGAATTTCACGCCTTCTAATGTGACGAGCTCAAAGGTCAACATTGTTTACTTCTTTTTCCCAGCTTTTTTAACAGCCTCTTCGATAGTTCCTACCATATAGAAATCATTTTCGTTCAAGTTGTCGTGCTTGCCATCGAGAATCTCGCGGAATCCACGAATAGTGTCCTTAAGTGACACATACTGGCCAGGAATGCCTGAGAATACTTCAGCAACGCTGAATGGCTGAGTCAGGAAACGCTGGATACGTCGAGCACGAGCAACTGTTTGTTTGTCGTCATCTGATAATTCTTCCATTCCGAGAATCGCAATGATGTCTTGAAGGTCCTTGTAGCGTTGCAAGACCCGTTGAACTTCACGTGCGACAGTGTAGTGTTCTTCACCAACAATATTCGGGTCAAGAATATTTGAGTTTGAATCTAGTGGATCAACAGCGGGGTAGAGCCCAAGCTCAGTCAGTGCACGGTTAAGAACGATTGTCGAATCAAGGTGAGTAAATGTCGTTGCAGGAGCTGGGTCAGTCAAGTCGTCAGCCGGCACGTAGACAGCCTGAACTGATGTAATCGAGCCAGTGCTTGTTGATGTAATTCGTTCCTGCATAGCACCCATTTCTGTTGCAAGGTTTGGCTGGTAACCAACAGCACTTGGCAGACGGCCGAGAAGGGCAGAAACCTCAGAACCTGCCTGGGTAAATCGGAAAATGTTATCGACGAAAAACAACACATCTTTACCCTGATCACGGAAACCTTCAGCCATTGTGAGCCCAGAGAGAGCTACACGAAGTCGTGATCCAGGTGGCTCATTCATCTGTCCAAAGACAAGTGATGTCTTATCGAGCACGCCTGACTCTTCCATCTCATAGTAAAGGTCATTTCCTTCACGAGTACGCTCACCAACACCGGCAAAAACAGAGTTACCACCGTGTTCTTTGGCGATGTTATTAATCAGCTCAGTTATAAGGACTGTCTTACCGACACCAGCACCACCGAAGAGACCTACTTTACCACCCTTAGTAATCGGAGCTATGAGATCAATTACCTTGATACCAGTTTCGAAGATTTCAGTTTTAGTGCTTTGTTCGGCCAGAGTTGGGGCAGAGCGGTGGATTGGCATACGATCAGTAAATTTGTCTTCTTTACCATCGATTGGGCGACCAAGCACGCTGAACATACGACCTTGCGTAGCATCGCCAACTGGCACACTTATAGGACTACCCGTAGCGGCAACTTTTTGACCACGGGTCAATCCATCAGTTGAACCCATGGCTACAGCACGGACGACATTCCGGCTGATGTGCTGTTCCACTTCTAGGACAAGCTCAGTTCCATCGTTATCAACAGTTAACGCGTCATATATCTCTGGTAAATCGCCTTTAAACTCAACATCGATGACCACACCAACGATCTGCTGAATTGTTCCTTCTATTTTATTTTTGGTTGCTGTTGCCATAATTACTCCTTATTTCCTAACTTACTGCCGCCGCACCGCCGGCTATTTCTGCTAATTCCTGTGTAATACCTGCCTGACGGGCGCCATTAAATGCCAATGTCAGATCATCAATGAGATCAGATGCATTGTCCGAAGCATTCTTCATCGCCATCATCCGCATTGATTGCTCACTTGCGATAGCCTCGAGAACAGACTGCATCAACTGGGCTTCAACCAGCTTCGGCACAATTCGTGCCAACACCACTTGTGGACTCGGTTCAAAAACTACATCATTAATATCACTAATAAATCTATCGGTCTTTTCTATAGCTGTGTGATCATCGTCTCTGATCGCTGCAGGAAGTAATTGTTGAACTGTAGCGATCTGCACAATGCTCGACTTATAATCTGTATAAATAACTTCAACTTCATCGACTGTTTCATCGGTGAACAATTCATATGCAGAAGAGAGAAGTGGTTGGATATCAGCTTGGGACGGCCGATCAGGAAAATCAGTATAGACGCCAATCAGCTCGAGACTTTCGATACGCACTGCAAACTGAGCCGCTTTCTTACCAATGATAATCGCCTTACTTGTTATTCCCTCTGCTTCGTCTCGTTGCAGCTGCTTATTGAAAAGTCGCAATACGTTACTGTTATATGCTCCGGCAAGGCCACGGTTACTGCTAATAACGATATACAAGCGTGTTTTCACGACTCTCTTAGTAAAGTACGGTGAATTGTTGGCGCGCTTGAGCTGCTGAAGTCGAGCCAATATTTCTCGAGCTGTATTTCGGTATGCACGAGTTTTCAGCGCAGCTTCCTGAGCACGACGCATCTTACTCGCAGCTACAAGTTCCATAGCCTTAGTGATCTGCTTCGTGTTCTTGACCGACGTAATTCGTCGTTTTAGCGCTTGCGTATTAGCCATTAGTTTTCTTTCTTGTAGTCCTTTGCGACTGATTCGATCAGTTTAATGATTTTACTCTGCTGATCATCAGTTGGCTTGTCTCCTTTAGACAGTATTTTGACCAATTCTTTTTGCTCACTGTGAAGTCGCTTGAGGAAGCTATCTTTTGCTTCGCGTACATGCTCAACAGGGATAACATCAAAACCACCACCTGTTCCAGCAGCGATGAGTGCCACTTGCTCTGCGAGCGAGTATGGGGAGTACTGCGGTTGTTTGAGGATTTCGGTCAAACGGCGACCGCGCTCAATACGCTGTTTAGTATCTGCATCGAGATCACTGGCGAACTGTGCGAACGCTGCCAGTTCGCGGAACTGTGCAAGCTCAAGTCGAAGTGATCCGGCCACTTTCTTGATACCGCCAGTCTGCGCAGCACCACCAACACGTGATACTGACAGTCCGACATCAACCGCTGGTCGAATACCTTGGTTAAACAGATCAGTCTTGAGATAGATCTGACCGTCGGTAATTGAAATCACGTTGGTTGGGATGTATGCCGATACATCGTCAGCCTGGGTTTCGATGATAGGTAACGCAGTCAATGAACCGGCACCCTTTGCATCACTCATTTTCGCAGCTCTCTCAAGAAGACGAGAGTGAAGGTAGAAAACATCACCCGGATAGGCTTCACGACCTGGTGGACGTCGAAGCAACAGTGACATTTGACGGTAGGCAACAGCGTGCTTACTGAGGTCATCATAAATAATCAGACCATGCTGACCATTGTCGCGGAAATATTCGCCGATAGTAGCACCAGAATATGGCGCGAGATACTGCAATGGCGCAGGATCAGAAGCACTGGTGGCAACAACGATACTTTGCTCCATCACACCCTCTTGTCGTAGTCGTTCGACTAGTTTTGCAACTGTTGAGTTCTTTTGGCCGATAGCAACATAGATGTTAATGATGTCAGATCCCTGTCGCGCCTGATTAATCATAGTGTCGACAGCAACGGCTGTCTTACCGGTCTTACGGTCACCAATAATCAGCTCCCGCTGACCACGGCCAACCGGGATCATGCCATCGATTGCCATAATGCCAGTCATAACTGGTTCGTGAACTGATTTACGATCGAGCACGCCGGGAGCGATCTTCTCTACCACGTCAGTAAGCTTGGCCTTGATCGGACCTTTATCATCAAGCGGACGCCCGAGCGGGTCAACGACACGACCGATTAATTCTGGACCAACCGGCACTTCGACAACTCTACCAGTCAGGTGTACTTTGGCACCCGCCACAACCAATCGGTCGTCTCCCAAGATTACGGAACCAATTTCATCTTCCTGTAGGTTCAAAGCAAAGGCGGTAACCTTACTGCCATCTGTACCATCAATTTCGATCATCTCGTTATAGCCGGCATCCTGCAGCCCAAAAACCCAAGCAATTCCATCACCGACTCGGGTTACTACACCAGTCTTCTTGGACTCTGGTGATTGACGCAAACCATTGATTGCAGCCTTTAGTTCGTTTGACAGGTCCTCGACAGATATATCTACATTACTCATCCCGTTACTCCTCTTAATTGTGCTAATTTACCTCTGACACTAGCATCTAGCTCCAGCTGTGCAGTTCGGGCAATAAAGCCTCCTTTAATTGATTCATCAACAATATTATTGATCGAGACTGTTTTCGCGTCGGTCTTTTTCTGGAGAAGGACGGTAATTTTCTTTTTCAGTTCAGCCGATAGGGGACGAGCAGTGGTTACATCGGCAGATACATGACCCTGCGCTCGTTCGAGCTCATTGCGAATTTCTTCAAGCAAGAGCTGTAAATCGCGCGTTTGCTTCTCGGTTATGATCAGCGCAGCGAGCTCATTTACTGCTTCTTTAAATGACTTCTTCTGGAGCTGACTCACGAAACCTTTAGCTATCTGTCCACGCGTCATTGAATATCTCCTTCAATTCCAACAGTTGGAGTATCTGGCTGTTCGCGCGACTGGATTGCTACACCTATAGCGATTTTTACTCCATTCGCCAATACTCGTAAATCTACATCTGTCATACGATCTTCAGGTTTGTTATACCCATCAAGCTCAGTAACAAATTGTTCAGGGGTCCGTGGATCTAAAGTATTTCCGTCATCAATCAATAATCTTGACTGCTGTACCCATTCCTTATCACCCATAAATCCGTCGCTTCGGGCAGCTACAACAAATCCTTCTCTTGTTGGCACTACAAAATCATCAAGTTCAAGTGCGTCAACAATTCGCGTGGCCCCGACAATAGGTTCCGTAAACCAGCTTTCTCCTTGAATTCTTATACCCCCCATCTACTCAGCCTCCCTGACGGCTTTCTCGATCAGAGCAGCGTCTTTCTTTGCATCAATCTTTTCATCAATAATCACTTCAGCGGCATTAGCAACCAGCGCCTTGACCTCACTTTGCAGACTCGCCTTGGCTTTCTTCACGTCTGATTCAATCTTGGCGTGTGCATCTTCGATGAGTTTCTCAGTCTGTGCGGCTGCTTTTTCTTCAGCAGTTTTTAGCATCAAACCAGCTTCTTCGTGGGCTTTTGCAATGACCTCATCAGCTTGCTGCCGTCCTTTTGCCAGAAGTTCTTCTTGTCGAACCCCAGCTTCAGCCAGTTGCCGAGCAGCCTTTTCGGCATTCACTAGTCCTTCATCTATCGTAGATTTGCGATCATCAAGAGCTTTGGTAATCTTGGTGAGCGCAAACTTGCGAATTACTAAGAACAGGATGACGAACGTGCCCGTCTGTAACAAAATCGCAACTGGATCTATACCAAGAGCAGCTATACCCTCGGGAGCTTCTTCAGTTGAGGCAAATTGTATGAGTTGGGTTAACACGTTCGTATCTCCTATATTCTTTTTATTATGACAACAAGAATGCTGCCAGCAGGAAGGTTAGAAGCGCTGTGACTTCGACCATCGCTGCGATGATGATTATTTGACCAGCAGCTTTGCCAGCTTCTGGATTGCGACCCAGAGCCTTCATATAGCTACTACCAATCCAACCAAGTGAAATAGCTGCTGTCGCTAAAGCGATACCTGCCATAAGACCCTTAGCCAGTTCTGGTGATACAGCCTCTGCTGCAAATTGTACTAGTGGATTCATGTTTTTCTCCTTTCCCTAATTATGGATAATTTTAGTGAATCCTTCATACTGAAACACCCTCGCTTTTTAGGGCAGGGGAATCAGTATGCGTGAGAGAATCGGCCTCGTGTTCTTCGCCGTGATGGATAGCGAGGCCTAGATAAGTGGCGCAGAGGACAGTAAACACATATCCCTGGATGAGTGCGACAAGCACTTCGAACAGCATGATGGGGAAGAGAGTGAAGCTAGCACCGTAGCCACCGACAAAAGCAAAAACTGCAATCAAGATTTCTCCAACAGCCGTGTTGAGGAAAAGACGAAGTGACAAACTTAGGATACGGGTAAACTCACCAAATATCTCTAGAATTCCTATGAAAAGGTTAATGGGATTCCATGGCTGATTCGTAAAGTAATGTTTCAGGTGACCTAGGAAGCCTGACTCTCGAATCGAAAGTACCTGGACAGTTAGGATGGCAATTACACTCATCGCAATAGTCCCGTTGAGATCGGCCGTAAACGGTCTAAAGATCGGCGATCCATTCAATTCAACACCTGGACCTACAACTGGTAGGAGCCCGGCCATATTATTTAGAACAATGAAAATAAAAAACGTCCCGAAGATCGGGGCGTATTGTATGGCTTTTTTGCGACTGCCGAGAGTTCCTACGAGCATATTGATAACGAAATCCATTGCCATTTCAAACACTGTTGTAAGCAGTCCAGCAGGCTTAATGCCGACGCGACGCGCAGCAATCAGTCCGAGAACGAGCATCGAGACGGCTACGACAACACCGTACAGTACTGAGTTTGTAATTGTAATCTCGCCAATTCTTAGTATAGGTTCAGCCCGGAGGCTGATATGAGGGCCTTCTTCTGATGCAAACTGGATGAGCTGAGATAGCATTGGCGGGGGGTTTTCCTCATTATTAGTATTTTTGGATGCAGGTGGTCAAGAGATGCGATTTACATCTGTTTTGAGAACCACACGCAAACATCGAGAATCTTACCAGAAATCACTCTGTTACGCAACCATATATTTAAGGGACTAAAAGTGAATGCTATTTAAGCTTGCCGTTACTACGTAAAGTCGTATCATACATACAGAGCTGACTAAAGGAATCATTCAAGGAATACTCAATGCTTTCAGCAAAGCAAGAAAAATCTATCGCGAAAATCACCAATCGTTTTGGTCTTTTCGGTCATCTACTAAGTCAGATGGAGCTAAATGAACTGAGAAACATCCTTAGTAAAGCCGAAGAAGTAGAAGCAATGATATATGGATACCACAATGGAACATTCGCGCTGATGGTTGCTACAAATGAAGTGCTCCATTTTATTGACAAGCGATTGTTCGATTCTAGAATTGAGGATTTTGACTATTTCAATATCGAGACGATTGAATACGACCAGAGTGTGATGTGGGGGATGATAAAGATGACAGCTGCGAACAATACGATAGAACTCAAATACGCACCGAAACACTTGCTCTATCATTTCGCCTCTGTAGTTGAATACAAAATGCAAAGAAGTAGAAAGCGTTCAGCCTCAAAGAGTACTATTGATTCAGAAATCAACACCCTGGAAAGACTAGCCCAAATGAGACACAAAGGAGATTTGACCGAAACTGAATTTCAGCTTGAAAAAGCAAAAATCATTAACAAATTATAGCTATGACTAGCCAAATAAGCCGGTAGTAAAAGCGCTATACTCTATAGCATATGAAGAAAACACCAGCCAATATATGGGACGAAGAACATAAGAAAGCCGAAATCTTGCCACAGATGGATAGGGTAAATCCAAGTAGTGGGATTGTTAAACTAGTGAAATGGCTAGATGAGAATAATGTAGTTGCTGATTCTGCACTAGAAATGTGCTGTGGCAAGGGGCGTAATGTCATTTGGCTCAGCCAGCAAGGTATACATGCCAATGGTATAGACTATTCCGAACATGCGATTCGTACCGCACAGAATCGTGCTACGAAAGCTGGTGTAGTTTGTGACTTCAAAGTACACGATGTAACACAGATTTTTCCGTATCCAGATAATTCATTTGATCTCGTGATTGATTGCTTTGGCAGCACAGATATCGAAGGAGTGTCCAATCGAAGAGCTGCTCGGGATCAAATGATTCGCGTACTAAAACCTAGCGGCTACTACATGGCATATCTTATAGATGCTGATGATGAGTTCCACGCTATGATGTCAGAGAAGTATCCAGCATCCGAACCAAATAGCTTTAATTGGCCGGAAAACAATAAATTTGAGAAGTGCTTCACAAAAGAAGAAATTGCCGAATTCTACAGTTCACTAACGCCAATCCACACAGAAACAATCGATTCACAGCAGGTTTTCTCGGGTAATTCCTACAAAACCAAAAACATCTGGAGCCTATTTCAGAAATCTTGAGGTGATTCTAAGCTCCTTCAGCCAAGTCAATCTTCACCCCGAACACCCCAAGATCACGGTTGAGATGATCCAGGGCTGAAAGGGGAAGTGCGTCTTCGGTTGTAGTCGTTGTAGGGTCTCTAGTAACGCAGCGGTACGTCGCATGCTCGTCACCTGGTTGCACGTTTTCGGGGTCATCACCGTCAAATTTCTCAACCATATGATTATGAACTGCAACGATATGATCGTCGGTTGCCGGTATGCCATTGAGAAAAAGCGTTTGAATAGCAACATCCCATAATCCTTGTCCAGCTTCAATTTCTGCTTCTCCGGCAACTTCACAAGCCATAGTTGCAGTTTCGACATCAGGATCCTCAATCTCTCCACTTGCTTCGGCTGATTCCTCTTCTGCCCTTTGTTCAAAGTAATTATCAATTCCAATCACTCCTAGTGTAAGAACTCCGACTGTAATACCACCAATCTTTACTGCCCTCCAAACATTTTTTAGACTGGGCAGATGTCTCTCCTTTTTAACGCCTTCATGTTCATCATCCAAACCGTCTTCATTTCGGAAATGCTTGTAGGTTCCTCTCATAAGTAGACCTCCTGCAAAAATAGCGAATACGTACAATGTCGGTCTTGGATACTCAGCGCTCCATTCTAGAGGAGTTTTATTGCCAATTTCTGTCTTAGTTAACATGAAACCCGCACCCCCAATTATGGTTGTTGAGATCACACCGGCAGTAACACCTGCTATTGCATTAGTTGCAGATCTGCTAAGCATTCCATCAATAATCTCTTGAGATGTGCGTTCGGGCACCCTTTCTGCCGGCTTTTGAGTATCGTCCTCCAGCCGGTCATGGGCGCGGGTAGGATCATCATTTTCCGCAGTAGAATCAGGTCCTGGCGCGTGGCCAGAACCATCCTGGCCATCAGCTTGAGGCCTCTAAGCATGTGCATCATCAGGCATATAGATATATTGTACTACTTTTATAGCTATTTGTCTAGAAGGTAGGCTTCTTTGCTAGAACTACTTGATTTTAATCAATATATTTGTTATAATAAAAAGATAAATTTATGAACAAACTAATTACCCTCATCATTTTCACCGTACTAGCCATAACTGGCTACACTTTCCTTGCACCGCAAAATACTGAATCCTTGGTTTATGCAGCCGAGCCTGAAGCAGGTGGGTGCCGAGTAACAGCCCCAGGTGCAACTGTTAGGAGAGTTCAAGCCAAGGTTGGTGTTACACAAGACGGTGTTATGGGGCCCATTACTTGCAATGCGATCAAAGCCTACCAGTGTACGAAAAATCTATCTGTAGACGGCGTTGTTGGCCCGATCACTTGGGGTATTATGAACGGCAACACACCACCTCGTGGTACTCGAATCTGTGCCGATCTACGTAACCAGAGATTATGGCTTACCAAGAACGGTGTTCGCACCTACACGGCCCAGAGGATGCGCTCTGGAGATACCAGTCTAAGCCAGTCTGAGGCTACCAAAGCGGGAAACCACACCATATATTGGAAGAACATTGACCATGTGTCCTCGATTTTTGGTTCACCAATGCCATATGCCATGTTCTTTTATGGCGGGCAAGCGATCCATGAATCCAGTTTCAGTACCCCTGGAAGCCACGGCTGTATTAACGTTACTCATAATGATGCGAAAAAACTCTGGAACAACTCTCCGGTTGGCACTCCCGTTAGTATCTGGGGTGCCCGTCAATAATCATTATTTCGTTTACTCGAATTAAGGAGTAAATGTTGAATGGATTTCATCAAAAGTATCGCTATATTTTTCGTAGTTTTCGATAGGACACTGAGTTGAGACTACATAAATGACATTATCTTTTAGTCGAATTATGGTAGTCTTTGCCTTGATTCGACCAACCTCACCGTCATAGGTGGTAATCATTCTAAGTGATTCATTGCCTTTATAAGTAGAGGCTGACTCGAATTCAATAACTGTACCTGGATTTTGTTTCTTTAATTCATCTTTGAATATTTGCAATACTTCTTCTTTGTAGCCAGTTGCTGGAGGTGGCACATAGACAACTTCGACTCGTCCAGTTACTTTGCCCGTTTCATCCAATTTGTCTTCGAAAGCAACGCTCTCGGCACCCTGGACTGTTTCGGTAACCTTTTCCCATTCTTCTGGGTGTTTAACAGTGTAATTACGGGTTGGATCAGAGTACTGAGTAAGACTAAGGTTGGTCCCGAATATCACGGCGACAATAATTCCGGTAAAGAAGAGTAGTTGGAGAAATCCAACAAAAATCGAGACAATGATGCCAGCTATGGCGAGACCTTTGCCAACACCTTTGGTTTTCTTCGACTTGGACAATCCAATAATTGACATTATTAATCCAACAATTGGCACAAAGAAAGCAAAAATTAGACCAACAATTGCTATTGTATTCTTCTCATCCTTTGCTGACGAACTAGGAGAAGGTGGAGGGGTAGGAGAAGACGGTGGTGGAGTCGGAGGAGGTGGAGAGCTAGGCGGAGCAGGAGGAGGAGGTGGAGTCTGAGTTGTAGGATCGGGAGTTGTAGGAGGTGGCGATTGAGGCGTAGGTTCTGACTTCCCATCAGTTGAATTTTCGACATTAGAATAAACGAGATCTTTCTTGGCGTTGTAGACATCATCCATCAATAGTTCGGTTGGACGGTCTTTTGCATTAGTATAGGTAGCTGACGTACTACCACTTCGAAATATCCCTGTTTTCCTTAATACATCTGAAAATGCCATAAAATCCCTAATGCCAAAGGCTTATCTTATGTGTCAATTATACTCCTTCTTTGCAAAGTGTTGGATAGTAGAATGGCCATAATGAGATAGCAGAGATGTTTCATATGGCATTTGTTTAACACTTTTTACATATTCAGAAACTAGAAAATAACCTCACCTGCGATTGACCCACGAAATGGCATCCAGGTTATGCACGCCATTGAATAGATGTTAATCGCTGGGAAGAACTCCCATTACGACGTATTCATTCTCTTGAAATCGGTTAACACCAAAATGCAAAATCACACTTCCCTTAATCAGATCTGACCACAAAGATTAAATAATCAAATCAGAAATCAAGCTTATCGAAACAACACTTGCGATCGTCGATACCAGCATGGTCATGGCAGCAAATTGAGTATCAAGATTGTATTTCTCAGATATAACAAAGGCAGTAACAGCTACTGGCATACACGACATCATTACAGTTACATTGGTGTAGTAGTCTGACTGCCCAACATTTTGCATGATAAACCAGGCGAATATAGGCAACCCAAAGAGTTTTAGACAAGTAGACAAGATAATTTGATACCAATTTTTGTTCGGTTTGTGACTAAACAGAAAGCTGCCTAAGGCAATAAGCGCCAGAGGCGAGGCGGTAGTCGCAATCATTTGTAGTGGCAATCGAATAAAGCCATCATAATCTGAAGATAACCCAACAAATGACAATGCAACTCCTATAATTGCTGAAATTAAGAGCGGGTTGTATAAGATACGTTGAATAATGGCCGTTAGATTCCTAGAACCAAGAAAGACAAACTCTATTGCGATTAGCGCACACAGCATACTGACCACAAGCTGGACGACTCCAACCGCGGTTATAATTGCATTTTCAGAAAGCACGTTATTAACCAGTGGAACCCCAAGGTATACCGTATTTCCCATGGTCGCCCCAAGTAATACTGCAGCCCGTTGTTTGTTCCTAAAAGGTAAGACAAACAGAAGCAAAGTTACCAAAACAGAGAAGGCCAGAATAATAACCGTATTCTGAGCCAATAGATTTAGAGTAATACCATTACTCCAAGCGAGACTAGAGAATCCATTGATTATTAGCGCAGGTAGTGAGATATAATATACAAAGTTATTAAGGATCTTGGTCCACGTTAGTTTGATAACATTGAACCGTCGCAACAGATACCCGAGTGCTACGAGCATAAAAATCGGAATGATGTTTAGGAACATAATGCTTATACTATAACTTAAATTAACTATTTTAATCAGGTAGTATCGCTATATTAATTGAACTCAAGCGTGATAGAATAGATACATTATGAAATCATACAAAACCGTCAAAGTTATCAACGAAAGTGGTCCATGGGGATTTGTGCTATTCATCGCATGGTTAGGTGCCTTAGTGTACTTCGTCCAGCAATCTGAAGGCTTCGGTGGATTCATCGTTGCTATCCTCAAATCCTGTGTCTGGCCAGCTTATGTGATGTTCGAAATCTTAAAGCTTCTGAAGATTTCTTAGTAGCTGAGTAATCATTCTTTATATTTAGAGACAAAATAATAATACAAGAGAGTGTTAGGGACTACCCAATAGCTGTATAATGTATATATGGCAAAAACAGAAGAATTCAAAGTCGATGGCGAAGACCTCCTCAAGAAAGTGAAGGAGCTCATTCACGAAGGAAATGTTAGGCAGATATCTATTCGCAATAAAGACGGTAAAGTCATCATGGAATTGCCATTGACGGTCGGTGTTGTCGGTGCGGTTCTGGCTCCACCACTTGCAGCTGTCGGAGCAATAGCAGCATTAGTGACAGAATGTACTATCATCGTATTAAGAGAAGACAAACAATAATTCTTAAAGAATTCCACCAAAAGCTATTTCTCGATAAAAACGGGAAAATTGTTCTTGCTCAGAAACCCAATCTACCTCTTTACGGTTGGCTGGTTTTCTTTGTTTTGAGCAAACTAACAGATATCCAGCCTTATCAGAATTATTTTAGTTGGCTATCCACGATACTACTTATGATTTGGGCCATACTTGAACTAGTCAGCGGGGTGAATTACTTCCGCAGGCTAATTGGAGTTTTAGTTATTGTTGGTTTAGTCATCTCAAATGTTTGATCCAATCACAGGGTATGTTGATATTAAATAAACCGAAAAACCTTGCTCGATGGGTGTTCCAGTAAAAAATATATGATATATTAATCGTAAGCAATTAGGGGGAAATTATGAGCAAGAAAATTGAAAAGCTACTAAGTTTTAATAAGATAATGGCTCTGCTCCACAGTGTCCAGGCAATAGCGGTTGTTGCACTAAGCACAGAATTCCTCGTTCCGATAACAACCAGTTATCAGGTATTTAATCCGGCAAAACAAAGTCTTGAGATTACTAGCGAACAATTGTTTGATATACGATTAGCTTATCTTGTGGCTGGATTCTTTGCCTTGTCCGCCTTAGCTCACATATACGTCGCCTTTATCCGTCCTAAGCAGTACGTTAAGGATATTAAAAACGGCATCAACAAAGCTCGCTGGATCGAATACTCAGCCAGTGCCAGCCTCATGATGGTGGCAATAGCCATGCTATCTGGGATTGAAGATTTGTCGACGCTAATTATGATATTCACCCTAACAGCCCTGATGAACTTGATGGGATTGGTTATGGAAATCCACAACCAGACAACCCAGAAAACTAACTGGCTTAGCTACTGGATTGGTTGCCTCGCAGGAATTGTGCCTTGGGTAGTTATCGGTCTGTATTTTTGGGGATCAGAACAAAGTGGAGTAGGGGACATTCCAACCTTTGTTTATTGGATTTATGTGTCAATTTTTGTCTTCTTCAATCTGTTTGCTGTCAATATGATATTGCAGTACAAGGGAATTGGTAAGTGGAGAGACTACCTCTATGGAGAAAGAGCATATATCATATTGAGTCTTGTCGCAAAATCGCTATTGGCTTGGCAGGTCTTTGCCGGCGCCCTTCGTCCTGTCTAACAACTTAGAAATTACCTTCGGTTAATTAGTAGCACAAAGCGTCCAATTGCCTTTGAACGAAGGTTACGAAGTAGTTTTTGTTGAGCTTGGGTCGTGGTACCGCGCATTTCGATCCTCTCCTCGCGGAGCAGTTGGAGCATTTGCGACACGAGCTGATCGATGAACTGCTCACCATACTGCTTAATCATGAGCTCTATAGATTGGTCAACATTTTCAAATCCGATGACTTCCATCAAACTTCGCAAATATTGTACTTTTTGTTGTTGAAGTTTATTAGGCATAGCGGCAAGCTTCTCTGACACGGCAATTACACTTTTCTGAATATCGGCCGCCTCAATTTTCTCAGTTCGTCGCGATAGGGTATCGAGTCTTTTAACCTGTCTGTCGATTTTGGAGGCTATCTTATCAATGGCAAATTCATCGAGCAATTCCTCGGGATCTTTCTCGTCTTCTGGCTCTGCTTCTGTTATCTCCTGGGTTGGAGGTTCAACTTCTGCTTCTGGCTTCGGTTTCACGTCAAATGTCTCGGCCACCAGCTCTTTCAACTTGGTGATTTCTAGTGCTACCAATTCAACTTCTTGAGGTTGGGTTTCCTTTTCAATAACTTGAGGAGCTTGGGGCTGTTCTTTATCATCTATGGTTGGCTGCAATTCTTCAACTTCTTTAGCGTCCGGTTCTTCCTCAATAGCTTCGGCAAGATTATTTGTTTCATCCTGATCATCTCTTGATGGAGGGATAGGTTTTTGAACTGGCTCATCGGGCTCAGCTTCTTCTTCGATTTCATCTGTTAATACTTCGGCTACTTCGGCAATGTCTACATCATCTTGCTCGACTGACACAACTTCATCTGGTATTTCTGGAGATAGAGGTTCTGTCTCATCCTCGGCATCTTTAATGTCCTTCAATTCGTTTAGATCAATTTCTTGGAGTTCTTCAGGTTCTGATTCAATTTTTGGTTCAGAGGACATTTCGACTACTGGTTCGACTATCTCGGGAAGCGGTATATCAATAATTGAAGTTTCTACTGCGTCTTCTACTGAAGGTTCTTCTTCTTTTTTGAAAGATTCGATTATCGAATCGAACCAACTGTCATTCTCATTACTGGATTCAATTGACCAATCAAGAATAGAGCCCGTCTCATTTTCATCGGCTTCTTTATGAATGTCGTAGTAGGAATAGGTTTTCTTCTTTTCTTCGTCTTCTTTACTACCGGGACCAAATTCTTGCTGGGCCAATTACTTTATCCTGTCATCTTAACTAGTTTAATACTTTTATAGTGTAGCAATAGTTAGCTCGATGGTTACAATTCTAAAACGATTATTCAGAGAATACTTCTAGGGACATCAGTCAAGGTATTTGGCACGAACATGATCTTTGTTTATGCCATTTATTACATTTGTGTAGCCAAGCGTTTTCAATATTTGGGCTGAAGAATTAGAACGACTGCCAGAGACACAATATAGGATCAATTCAGTTTCCTTGGGTATGGAATTCAATTCGGATGCACCAGCAAGCAGTCGCGAAGGAGGAATATTTATTGCTCCTTCGACATGATCTTCATCAAATTCATCTGGTTCTCTAACATCAATTATCGATCGATCCATGCTGTAATTATAGCAGAGATGACTAGTCTCTTCGGACCTAAAAGACTATTTCAATCTATCTAAAGGATAAAATTACCTAGAGTTGAAAACTCTGACTTTTTGGACGTGTTCAATCGCTTTGAATTCTTTGACTAGTGCCTCATCAACGGCTTTTAAATCTAGGTCGACTATAGTGTAGGCCTGATCATTCTTGCTTTGATTGATGATGTCAGAAACATTTAAGCTATGCGAGGCCAAAACACCAGTGATTTTATTCAGCATGCCTGGTTCGTTTCTGTGGGCAATCGTAATACGAATGCCATCGCCACGCTTGAGGAAGACTCTCGGGAAATTAACTGCATTTCGAATGTTGCCATTCTCGAGGAAGTCTCGCAGTTGTTGCGCCACCATTACCGCACAATTATCTTCGGCCTCATCTGTTGACGCACCAAGATGGGGCAGGGCAATGACTTTGTCATGTGCGTAAGTCGTATTATTGGGAAAATCAGTCACATACTTGGCAAGCTGATTGTTATCAAGCGCTGCAACGACGGCAGGCTCATCGGCAATTTCGCCTCGACTGAAGTTGAGCAAAATAGCAGTCGGTTTCATTATGGCAAGCTTCTCTTTACTGATCATGCCTCTGGTTGAATCGAGCAGTGGCACATGGACTGTTACAAAATCAGCTCGTTTAAACAAATCCTCAACATTCTCAACCAACTCTACTTTAGGGGAAACCTGCCACGCATTACTAACAGTCATCACCGGATCATATGCGACAACTTTCATCCCAAGATCAATCGCTGTATTGGCGACACGATAGCCGATTGCCCCCATACCGATAACACCTAGAGTTTTGCCAGGAAGTTCAGAGCCCTTGAATTTCTTTTTGCCACCCTCTACAAGCTTGGCCAACTCCTCATCATTACCGCTTAGACTCTTTACATAAGAAAGTGCCCCTGCGACATTTCGCGATGCCATTAATAATGCGGTAATGACTAGTTCCTTTACCGCATTTGCATTGGCGCCTGGGGCATTAAAGACTGGGATGCCTCGATTAGTCATCTCGTTTACTGGTACATTATTTACTCCCGCCCCAGCCCGCGCAATTGCAAGTACTGATTCATCGATTGGTTCATCGTGGAGCTTAAAGGAACGCAGGATGATACCATCTGGGTTGCTCTCATTTTCGCTAACATCGTACTGATCGTCGGGCAACTCAGCCAAACCGATTGGGGCGATGGCGTTGTAGGTTTTGATAGTATATTTAGCCATGAGATTTCTCAAACTCCTTCATGAAATTAATCAATGCTTTAACTCCTTCAAGTGGCATAGCATTATAGATGCTGGCTCTCATTCCACCAATTGAACGATGTCCTTTGAGGGTAATCAGACCTACGGTTTTTGCTTCTTCTATGAAAGTTTTGTCTAGCTCAGGATTATCTAGAGTAAATGGAATATTCATCTTGGAACGAGCCTCTTTGGCAACTGCGTTATTGTAGAAACTAGATTCATCAATTAGTGAGTACAGTAGCTTAGCTTTCTCAGTGTTTTGCTCGGCAATTTTCATCAGTCCACCTTGTGATTTCAACCATTCAAAGACAAGTCCGCACATATACCAGCTGTAGCAAGGAGGCGTATTGAGCATTGAACCGGCTTCTGCTTTATCTGCCCAGTGCCAAATCATAGGTGTTAATGCTCGAGCCTTGCCGAGCAAATCATCACGAACGATGACAATGGTCACGCCTGCTGGACCGATATTTTTCTGAGCTCCGGCATAGATTGCCCCATATTCAGATACATCAATTGGTTCACTTAAGATTGTCGATGACATGTCAGCGACTAGAGGCACGGATCCAGTGTAAGGGATAAACGGAAAGGCAACACCCTCTATCGTCTCATTCGGTGTGACATGAACATATTTGGCACCACTGCTAAGCTTCCAATTACTCTGAGCCGGTACGCTAGTGAAAGGATCAGCTTTGACAGCAATATTTGGAGTTAGATATTTTCCTGCTTCTTTGAAGGCTTTCTTACCCCAACTACCGGTGATGACATAATCTGCCACATCATTTTGTCCAGCGAGATTCATTGGAATTGCTGCGAATTGTCCGCTAGCTCCACCTTGAAGAAAAAGGACTTTGTAATTGTCGGGAATACTCATTAATTCCCGCAAATCGGCTTCGGCCTTTTCAGCAATCGACAAAAACTCCTTGCTACGATGACTCATCTCCATGACGGACATTCCTGAGCCTCGCCAATCTTGCAGCTCCTCTGCCGCAATCTTCAGCACTTCATCAGGTAGTACAGCTGGACCAGCACTAAAATTATAGATAGATTGGGACATTCATTCTCCAGCCTTATTTATCGCGAATATTATGTATATTAACAACAGATTAATCTTTTACCAAATGCTAGAATTAATAGGATGATAAAAGTAACAATTGGATCGACCAATCCCACCAAG
>CAZFKV010000012.1:0-7141 GCA_964519575.1 uncultured Candidatus Saccharibacteria bacterium
GCAACAGGGGTTCGATTCCCCTCGGGATCACCATAAAACAACGTCACCTTGTGTGGCGTTTTTTTATGGTGCTGTTCTCGAAGAGAACTCGAACCCTAGGGTTCGCAAGGAGGGAGAATCGAACAAGTTTACTTAGCGAGACTCGGACTGACGGAATAGCGAAGTATGAGCGTCTTCCCCTCGGGATCACCAAGTAAAGAGCCAGCCTCGTGCTGGTTTTTTACTTGGTGCTGCTCTGGAGCAGAAGAACCCCGTTAGGCGTTTTGTATTTTCAAATTCATAATTTTAATATTTTAGTATCCCTATATTGTCGAGCCACCAAGGCTTAATGTTTATGCTAAAATACATTAGATGAAATGGCTACCTAAAAGGAATAACAAAATGTACAAATATATAAAGTTCTTCAATGAAATCTCATTACCAGATATTCCTCAAGTTGGAGGAAAGAACGCATCACTGGGCGAAATGTACCGTGACTTAGCACCAAAGGGCATTAATCTTCCTAACGGCATCGCAACCACAGCTCAGAGTTACTATTATTTCCTTGATAAAGCTGGGATTCGAAAAGATATCGAGATGATACTGGAAAATTTAGATGTTTCTGATATTGATGAGTTAAAAATCCGAGGTGCCAAGATTAGAAAACTTATCTTGAACTCTGAATTACCAAAAGATTTTGCCGACGAGATAAAAAGAGGTTATGCGGAGCTTTGTGAATTATGCGGTCGCGAAAATTTGGTAGTTGCCGTGCGCTCGTCAGCAACTGCCGAAGATCTACCAAATGCCTCATTCGCCGGTCAACAAGATACTTACCTGAATATTAGTGGCGAAGAAAGTGTTCTTCAGGCCACCAAGAAGTGTATCGCATCACTTTATAATGACCGTGCCATTGTCTACCGCGTGGAAAACAAATTTGATCATATGAAGGTGGCCTTGTCTGTCGGTATTCAACAAATGGTTGCCGTCCGTTCTCGAGCGGCTGGGGTGATGTTCACAATCGACACTGAGACAGGATTTCGAAATGCCGTAGTCATCAATTCAATTTATGGAATCGGTGAAAATATTGTCCAAGGTCGGGTTAGTCCAGATGAATTCACTGTTTTTAAACCAACAATGGCAATTATCAAACGGAAAATTGGTACCAAAAAACAGAAGATGATCCCTGGTGCTCACAGTACAGTAAAAAATATTGCCGTTTCTAATGCCGATCAAGAACGGTATTCCATATCTGATGAAGAAGTTAAGATCTTAGCCCATTGGGGTGTTGAGATTGAGAAACACTATGGGCACCCGATGGATATAGAATGGGCTCTTGACGAAGATGACAACAAATTATATATAGTTCAGGCACGATCGGAAACAGTGCGTTCACGAATGGATTTGAATGTAATTGAGGAATATAAACTTCTAGAACAAAGCGAAGTGCTCGCCAAAGGCTCTAGCGTCGGCAGTAAAATTGGCTCGGGTAAAGCCAGCAAAATACTAGGAATCAAGGACATAGCCAAGTTCAAGGCAGGTGATGTCTTGGTTACAGAGATGACCGATCCTGATTGGGTACCAATAATGAAGAAAGCTAGCGCTATTGTCACAGACAAGGGAGGACGAACATGTCACGCGGCCATTGTCTCGCGCGAACTAGGGATTCCATGCGTTGTCGGTACAGCCGATGCAACTGAGAAGATTGCAGATAAAAGCTGGATAACTGTTAGCTGCGCTGAAGCTGATGAAGGCTATGTTTATAAAGGGGAGCTCAAATTCCAAGTCAATAAAACAAATGTAGCTGACCTGAAACGTCCGAAAACCAAGATTATGATGAATATTGGTTCGCCTGATCACGCCTTCCAGTATTCGATGATTCCAAATAACGGTGTTGGTCTAGCCAGGGAAGAGTTCATTATTGATTCACACATCAAAATTCATCCATTAGCTTTACTTCATTTTGATAAAGTTCATGATCGTCACACACGAACAGTAATCAACGATTTGACTCGAGGCTATGAAGATAAAGCTCAGTATTTTATTGATAAGCTGGCAGAAGGAATTGCGATTATCGGTGCCGCCTTCTATCCAAATGATGTAATTATTCGTTTCAGTGATTTTAAATCTAATGAGTACGCAAACCTCATTGGCGGTAAACAGTTCGAACCTGAAGAGAACAACCCAATGATTGGCTGGAGAGGTGCGAGTCGTTACTACAGCGATGAGTATAGTGAAGCCTTCAAGTTAGAATGCCTAGCCTTTATAAAAGTAAGAAATGAAATGGGGCTAACTAATGTCAAAGCCATGGTTCCGTTTTGTCGTGATTTGAACGAGGCAAGAAAAGTAATCGAAGTCATGGAAAGCGCCGGACTCAAACAAGGTGATAATGGTTTCGAAGTTTATGTAATGATAGAGATACCATCAAATGTCATATTAGCCGATCAGTTTGCCGAGATTTTTGACGGTTTCTCGATTGGTTCAAATGATTTAACTCAACTGACACTGGGTGTTGATCGTGACAATCACACAGTAGCTCATGTTTATGATGAAAATAATGAAGCAGTTAAAGTCCTAATCAGGCAAGTCATAAAAGTAGCTAAGCATCATAAGGTAAAAATCGGGTTGTGTGGACAAGCACCGTCGGATTATCCTGAGTTTGCTCGTTTCCTAATCGAAGAAGGAATTGACAGCGTTTCACTAGCCCCTGACACTATCGTTAAAACCACTATTGATATTTATGAAACAGAACAAAAACTTGGTCGTTAGACCAAGAAATTCTAAGGAATCTGCGACATTTAGTAAATTAACTGCCCCAACGGTTATCGCTAGCAATTCTCAGTACAAGCCTGTAGCCTATTAGACATATTATGGATACTAAACAAAAAGAATTAAGCGTCGAGACATCTTCATACAAAAGAACGAAGATTATTGCCACAATTGGACCAGCCACCGGAAGTTATGAAACGATTATTGGCTTGATTAAGGCTGGAGCAAATGGTCTACGACTTAATTTCAGTCACGGAAATAACGAAGAGAAAGTCGAGCAGATAAAGATGATTCGAAAGGCTAGCAAAGAGCTGGCAAAACCTGTTTCGATAATTCAGGATCTCCATGGTCCGAAAATGCAACTTGGCGATATCGAACCAATGGAATTAAACAAAGGCGATGTAGTGCATTTTGCCTATCATAAAGATGCCATTAAAGGCACCATACCAACCATGTATGATTTGAGTAAGAAAGTTAAGAAAGGTCAAAGACTGTCAATTTTTGACGGCAAGATCAGAACAAACATTACATCGGTATCAAATGGAGTAGTTACGGTAGAGGTTCAAAATTCTGGTTTCATAATGAAATTCAAAGGAATAAATATCCCAGACACCGATCTTAAAGGCGATATACTGACTGAAAAAGACAAGGCTGATCTTCGTTTTGGAGCCGAAAACGATTTTGACTACGTAGCTGTGTCGTTTGTCCAAACGGCTGATGATATTTTGTATGTGAAACAATATCTGGCTCGACTTGGAGCCAAGATGCAGGTCATAGCCAAGGTTGAGACGAAAGCTGCAACAGATCGACTTGAATCGATCGCTCGAGCGGCCGATGGCATCATGGTAGCCAGAGGTGATTTGGCGATTGAAACAGAGCCTGAAAGCGTGCCAATTGTACAGCGTAAAATCATCGGTCTTTGTCAGCAATACGGTAAAATCAGCATAGTTGCTACCCAAATGCTTGCCAGTATGACCGAGAGTCCTGAGCCGACTAGGGCTGAAGTTAGTGATGTAGCTACGGCGGTCATTGTCGGAAGTGATGCTGTAATGTTAAGTGAAGAAACCGCAATTGGTGATTATCCTGTTGAGGCGGTGAAGTTTATGAAAAGGATTGTTACATATACAGAGGCAAATTCTCCAGTCAAACCACTATTTTCAAACCCAGAAGATAATTCGATCCAGACAGCTCTCAGTTCTGCTGTAATGACACTAGCGCATCGAATTAATTCGAAAGCAATTGTGGCCGTGACTTCTAGTGGTAATACGGCGAGGAGTATTGCTGCCTTGCGTCCAAATATGCCGATAATTATGGTAACCGAAGATCCACATGTCGCTAATCAATTGGCACTGGTGTACGGAGGCAAAGCCTACGTCAGAAAAACTAGTGCCGATGCAGGTGAGCGTATGACGGATTGGCTAAAGAATAACAAGATTCTAAGACGAGGCGATATGGTAGTCATGACGACTGGCAAGTATCCTGGACAAATTGGCGGTACTGACACTATCAAAGTACGCCGAATCATCTAAACAGGAAGCAATAAACAGTGAACAGCAAGCAGATTTTCAGCAAAAAAACAATTCATGACATTGATCTTCAAGGGAAACGTGTACTACTACGAGTTGATTGGGATATTCCCTGGGACAACGATGGAAATATCACAGATGATTATCGTTTAGCTCATAGTTTGCCTACGATTTCCTACATTATGGAGCATGGTGCTTCGATTGTTATTATCGCCCATCGAGGTAGACCCAAAGACCACGAGCCTGAAATGAGTTTAAAACATGTTGCAGAACAACTAGGAAGGCGACTAAACAAAACAGTTCAATTCGTATCAGACTGTGTGGGAAGAGAAGTTGTCGAAACGGCAAATCAACTAAAAATCGGCGAAGTGCTGGTGTGTGAGAACCTACGATTTCATCCTGAGGAGAAAGCCAATGATCCAGATTTCGCCCGTCAGCTGGCGACGCTTGGGGAAGTCTTTGTACAGAATGCATTTGCTAATACTCACAGGGATCATGCTTCAATGACCGGTGTCACCAAATATCTACCATCAGTAGCTGGTTTACTGATTGAGCAGGAAATATCGGCAATTACCCATGCTGTACAGGATCCCCAGCAACCGGTCGTTGCGATAACTGGTGGAGCTAAATTGGAAACCAAATTGCCGTTATTAGAACAGTTCATGAAGATTGCTAATCGAATCGTAATTGGTGGTGTTATGGCCAATACAATGCTCGTTGCCAAAGGCTATCAGATTGGTAAAAGTATTTATGATGAAGCTGAACTAAACGTAGCCAAAGAAATGCTTAATAAGTCAAAAGAATCAAATACAGAACTGCTGCTGCCGCTTAAAGATGTAGCTGTAGGGGAAAGCGTTGATGTTACCAATCGACGAGTGGTGGCAACGGATTCAGTAGGCGAAAATGATTTAATACTCGATTTTGGTCAAAAAAGTATTGACTCTGTGATTGAGGCGATTAAACCAGCAGCTACAATAATTTGGAACGGTCCATTGGGCTATTTTGAAAACCCGCTGTTTGCTATCGGGTCTAATACGCTTGCCAAGGCAATTGCTGATAGCTCTGCAACAAGCATCGTTGGGGGTGGCGACACTGCTGATGTCATCAATTCACTTGGATTAGTAGATAAATTTACCCATGTTTCGACTGGTGGCGGCGCCAGTCTGGAGCTGATGGCTGGAAAATACCTACCGGCCGTCGAAGCTCTCTTGGACAAATAGCCTCTTATAAACGTATAATCATGAGCGTAATGGCACGCAAAAAATATATCATTGGAAATTGGAAAATGAACATGACAGTAGATCAAGCTGTTTTGTATGTTAATAGAATCGAAAAAGAAATCAAACCACACAAGGATGTTGAAGTTGTTATTTGCCCAGGTACTGTTTGCTTGCATCCTCTTTCGAAGTTAGTTAATACCAAGAAAATCAAACTTGGAATTCAGAATTTTTACTACGCTGATAGCGGCACATTTACCGGAGAAACATCAGCTACTCAGGTCAAGGAAATGGTCGAGTATGGAATTGTAGGTCATAGTGATCGCCGTCGAAAATTCTATGAACAGGATGATGAAATTGCTCGTAAAATGACAGCAGCGCTTCGCAATAACATTACTCCTATACTGTGTGTCGGTGAGGATTTGATACAACGTCAAGATGGGCTTACGGATGTTATTATTCAAGATCAATTAACAACAGCTTTATCGATGATAACGGCCGAAGACATTAGTCAGATTTTGATTGCTTACGAACCAATATGGTCGATAAGTTCAGGTGATGGTCAGGGTGAAAATGCCAAGCCGGAGCCAGTGAGAAAGGCTATCGCGACAATACGCGACACCATTCGATCATTGTACGGTAAGAAAGCTGAAGAAAGTCTACACGTGCTCTATGGAGGAAGCTCTAATCCCGACAATACAGTTGGTTATTTACAGATAAGAGGTGTCGATGGATTGCTGTCTGGTGGGGCAAGTCTGAATTACAAATCTTTTGCTCAAATGATTGAAAAAGCTGGAAAAGTATAAGGAATCATAAAATGTCGGATGAAAAAACAGAAAATAACGAAAGCGAAAAAGATAATGACATCGTCAAGAAACGTGGTCTATATTCCTCTACCAAGAAGAAAATTGTCCAACCAATCTCTACTCATCAAGAAGTTGAAGATGAAATTAAAAAAGGCTCAGAGGAGATAGAGGAATTATCTCCGAAAGGTCCTGATGTTGAAAAGCCAGAAACCAGATCGGAAAACATGAGTGTTGACGATGGAACAGAAAAGCAATCTGACGATGAAAGGAACAATTCGATGGCTGAGGCGTCATCGAAGAAGTCGCTGATTTCGGGGTTCATAGACAAAGGGCAGTATCATATAACAGTTTCAGACCAGAAACACAGGAAGAAATCAAAGAATAGTAGATTTAGTTCAATCGCACTAATACTAATTGTTCTGTCGATTCTGATATTTGGAGTGCTTCTCTATTATTTATTGGTCATTACTGAAACTGATTTAACCAAAATTATCTAGGGTAAGCGACCTTTACAGATATGAGATTATTTGACAGAGTTATAAGCATAAGCAACAAGGACAACAAATGGCCAAATCAGATTTCTCTGCCCAAGATGAGCTAGATAAAATTCAGCCAAAAAGCATAGTGCCAGGTACTGTTTTTACGGTTAGTGCAGATGCTAAACAAAAAACAGCTTCAAGTGCCAGCATAGCTGACGATGATACCGCTGAGAATTATGAATCACAGACGTCGTTGAGCGATAATAGCTCCAACAAACTCCAAATCGAGGTATCAAAGAATGATGATGACAAATTGGAAAATGACCAAGATTTTGCTCTAGCTGATGAAAAAAAAGATACTCATAATG
>CAZFKV010000012.1:7241-16589 GCA_964519575.1 uncultured Candidatus Saccharibacteria bacterium
AGCCAGATGAGCCAGATGAGCCAGATGAGCCAGATGAGCCAGATGAGCCAGATGAGCCAGATGAAAAAGACATTGAACCAGGCAAACTCATAACGCCTCTAACTGAGGAATCAAGTGAGTGGGCGGATAATACTGCTCAAGATAATGCCCAGCCAAAGTCCAAAAAGAAGAGCAAGAAATTATTTTTCATTGCTTTAATGATCTTCGGCCTATCGTTACTTGGTGGCGGGGGTGTGTTTGCCTATAGCAATATCATTCAGCCTCAACAGGCTCTAGCGGACTATTTAAAGTTCTTTGATTCTAACGAAGATAATCCTAAGCTTTATAGATTTAGCGGTAATTTATCTGACGATTCGGACAATGCAAGTTCAACCAATAAGTCATCAGATAACGGCGACAAACTCGCTCATTCTGTTGGGAAAAGAGAACTCAGAGTCAAAGGAGCAATTGATACTCGAAATAGTAAGCGCTCATTAGCTAGATATGACATAAACGGAGAATGGAACGAACAATACACTGAATTAAAATTAGATGCTGAGTCGGTGATGGTCTATTCAGATAAGGAAATCACTTCATATTTCAATATTCATGAACCGGAAGTTTTCGATTCACTCATCCCAGGGATAATGGATAAATGGCTGTATTGGGAATCGAGCGAAATCCTTGATAGCAAAGATAGTAATTCATGTAATGCTAAAGAGTTAAAGCAGATATCATCATTCTCAATTCAACAAATGGGTGAAATAAAGATTAAAGACGCACAACGTGTTGGGCTACTGCCTGAAGAAATTGAAGGCATACGAGCAGCTCATTTCAGAGGTACAATCTCGGGTAAACAGATAGATTCTGTTCTGACTGGAATTGAAAGGCAATCACATAAGATCTGTCCAGATGATTTTCCTAAAGTACCTAACGAAAGAGAACCCGACAAAGCTCTCGTGGATTACGACTTTAGATATGATATTTGGAATAGTCGTAAGTTCAATCGTATTTCGATACTCGCAACCAATAAATCCGATAAAACAAATTATAGTTTTTCATTATCAACGAGCGATTACAACGACGAATCGATAGTTATTAAACCTCCAAAAGACCCTGTTTCATTAGAAAAACTGCTTGAATCATTATTACAGGGGGGTTTTAACGATTTGCTAGACGAGAAAAGTGATCCGGATTTACAAGACCAAACTGAAGTCAAACAACTCAATGTAGATAATATCTAACAATGATTAAATTTGAACAATCCGTATAATAATTATATGTCGATTAGTAGTGAAGGATTGAATGAGCACCAGCTTCAAGCGGTAGAGCAGACGGAAGGGCCGGTATTAGTGCTAGCCGGAGCTGGTTCTGGAAAGACTAAGATGCTTGTTCATCGTGTTGCTTATTTAATTGAGAACAAACATGTAGCCCCGGAGGAAATTCTAGCTGTTACCTTTACCAACAAAGCAGCCGGTGAGATGCGGGAACGAATAGCCCAATTACTTAAAACCCCAGCTCATAGAGGTTTTATGCCATTCATGGGGACCTTTCATTCGATTTGTGTTCGATTGCTAAGACAGGATGGGGAATCAGTCGGAATAAACAGAAATTTCATTATATTTGATAGTGATGATTCTCGATCTGCAATTAAGAAAGCCATGCGTGAACTCAAAATAGACACTAAGCAGTATGAACCACGACGTATTGCGGGGTTGATTAGTGGAGCAAAGAATGAACTTATTACAGCAACTGAATATAAGGGAGTTGCCAATGGACCGGCCCAGGAAATCGCCGCCGATGTGTATAGCCGATATCAAAAACTGCTTCACGATGCTAGAGCCTTAGATTTTGATGATCTACTAATGCGAACTGTGCAGATGTTTAAAAATAACAAAGAAATCCTAGCCAAGTGGCAGAGGCAATTTCAATATATTATGATTGACGAGTATCAAGACACCAACACTGTTCAATACCAATTCGCAAAGTTACTGGCAGCAAGCCATCATAATTTGTGTGTTGTAGGAGACGATTGGCAAAGTATCTATAGTTGGCGAGGTGCTGACTTTCGTAACATCCTTAACTTTAATCGTGATTACGACAATGTAACCACCATTAAACTTGAGCAAAATTACCGATCAACGAAGGCTATTCTGGATGCTGCTCATCAGGTTATAACAAAGAACACTAAAAAGAGTGATAAGAAACTATGGACTGCAGCTGGCAATGGAGAGCCAGTCAAAATTCTACAGGCTATTAATGAGCGCCATGAAGGCGAACAAATGGTGCAACTAATTAAGAATTCTGTAGCAATTGGGGCTCGTGATTACAGTGATTTTGCAGTCTTGTATCGCACTAATGCTCAGTCGCGGGCCTTAGAAGACACCTATCTGAGATATAACGTTCCCTACAGAATAATTGGCGGTACTCGCTTCTATGAGCGTAAAGAAGTGAAAGATATTTTGGCATATCTGAGGCTTATTTATCAGCCAAATGACAGGGTTAGTTTTGAGAGAATTATAAATATTCCCACCCGTGGAATCGGAGCTAAGAGTTTAGCAAACTTTAATCAATGGGCTGATGAGTTCCACCCTGGGAATATTCTTGAGGCACTTGATCATGCGCGAGAATGTCCCGGATTGAGTCCAAAAGCTTCAGTTTCATTCATCCAGTTCGCAGAGATGCTAGAACGTTTTCGTGATTTGAATTCAGATGGAATTGCCTTGGCTGAATTAGTCGATTCCGTCATACGAAGAACTGACTTTCTCGACTATTTGAATGATGGTAGTATTCAGGCCGAAGATCGGCAAGAAAACGTCAGAGAGCTTATTTCTGTAGCGAAAGAGAACCAAGAACTTGGATTGGCAGGCTTTCTAGAAGAAGTTGCTTTGGTAAGTGATATTGACAGTTATGATGCACATAGCGGGGCTGTGACAATGATGACACTGCATGCTGCTAAAGGCTTGGAATTCCCCGTTGTGTTCATGGCAGGCATGGAAGAGGGAATTTTCCCACACAGTACCTCATTTTATGACGCTGAAGAACTCGAAGAAGAAAGACGCCTTTGTTATGTCGGCATGACTAGAGCAAAAGAGGAGCTGTATCTAAGTTATGCAAGCTCACGACTTCTTTGGGGAAGCATTCAGCATAATCCACCCAGTCGATTCCTTGCTGATGTTGACGCCAATATTGCTTCCACAATGGTTGACACATCAGCGCGAGGGTTTGATGTTGATTCAATTGATGAGATTTTACCAGATATGGAAACCGGTCAGCGAGTCAGACATCCTGTGTTTGGAGTTGGAACAATTATCAATCTAGAGGGCAGTGTAGCTCAGATTAAATTTGACTATCGAGGGGCAAAAACATTGAACTTAGCATTTGCTCCTTTAGAAAAAGCTTAACTTGCTATAATAAATATCAGGATGGGATATTTTTTCGATTACTTGCTGGCAAGCTTACTGCCCTTACTATATTACGGAGCGATTGTCGGTATTATCATTTATTCAGTTTCACGTTCAAATAAGAAAAAAAATCAACAAACAACTGTGTCCAGCATCCAAATATCTAGCGATAACTACGAACCTAGTCCTAATCAGATAATTAACCAGCTAGAAAAGTACGAGAAACTACCAGAATTTTCTAACAACCGTGCACACTTTAGTGCAGTAATCCAAGCATTGAAAAACAATTATCTTTCCAGCTTAAAACCGAAAACACCTCTTACAATTCCTGTTGAGAATGAGACTAAGTTAGCGACAACTATTCAGGATTCAGTAAGTTCTACTTCGTTTAAGCAAGCTAACCCTTTCGAAATACTTCAGAACATTAATATTCTTCTATACGTTGGAGCGTTCCTAGTAGTTGGTTCGACAGCTCTTTTGGTTGGTACTAATTCGGAATCATTTAGCGGAGTGTCAAAGTTTATGTTGGTTGTACTTTTTGCTGTAGTTTTTTATATAACAGGGCTATCGTTTTACACCAGAATTAATAAACTCAAGCCAGCTGGCTTGACCTTCACAGCCATCGGAATGCTCATGTTGCCCTTTATCGCCGTTTCCTATAGTAACTTCATAGATACAAATGTCGATATTGCTAGTCTCTGGTTCATAACCTCCTTGTTTGGGGTTGGCTTATATAGTATGACGTATTATTTTATGAGATCAGTTTTACTTGAATATCTAGTTTTGCTCATGGGGGTCAGTAGTGTGGGCTCGGGTGTCCTGGCAATCAATCTACCACTCTATTGGATGTCGTGGGCCGGAGTGGTAACGTCGACGCTGTATCTATTAATCGCAGAATATATTCAAAAAACAATTTCCATTAAGTCCACCTTAGTTATGGCGCACATTATCGCACCGATTGGCTTGGTAATTGGATTGACAGAGATGTCGGACGATCTATGGAGTGTCGCAATAACCTTATTGCTAGCAGGGGGATTCTATATTCTCAGTAGTTTTGTCAAAGCAGTTGACGAGGATTCCAGACCAGCTTTGCTCGGTATCGGACAGATACTTTGGTTATTTGCAATTGTAGCTGGTGGTTATGATCTTAATGATGCGGGCAAGTGGATTGGCTTGGGACTATTTGCATTGGTTATTGTATTGCTTTTAGCCTGCTTAGCACTTAGTAAATCTAAGATGATTTCTCATGCTCGAGTCTCTAGTGTAGTCGCCATAATCGGCCTGACTCTGAGTATTATTGCTTCAGCCACTTTTGGCAGCGTACTGTTTGGCTTAGTACTGGCTGCTATGTTTGTTTTCTTCGTCGCGTACAGTTTCACAAGATACACTGAGCAATCAGTTGTTGGTTTTCTTATGCTGATACTTCTGCCGATTGCGTACGTGTTATTTTGGCAAGATTTATCGATTAATTATGCTAGTGATTTATTAACAATTTTATATTTATTAATCTCGCTACTAACATTCACAATTAGCTACATCAGGCAGCTTCCAAACGCTATAAGGAACGGACTTGTAGTAAGCACGCAAGTTGCGGTAGCATTCGCAGCATTTGCGACTATGGCTCACCTCAGTGATCTTTCGATAGCTTTCTTTGGCGCTGCAAGCATATTGGAATTCGCAATAGCTTGGAAATTTAGGAATTCAATTGCGATTATTGCTGCTGGATTTTATTTCTTTGTAGGAGTTGCAATGATGCAACAAGTCTACGACATCGAATCTGTTGACATCGAATGGATTGCGATCGTATCGGCCGGTATTTGGTTCGCTATTGGACTATTAGTTAAGAGAATCTATTCTCAATTAGCCAAATACGCAACTTCATTGTTGATTGTTGGCTGTATTATCCTGGCATTGTCTTGGCTCATGGCGTTTGGGTTTGATACTTGGCAACTGGTCATAAGTTCGGCAATCATCACAGTTCTCACAACGATTTTTTCGAGAATTTATGTTTTACCAAATGCTCTAATGCTTAGTGTCTTTACGCTATATGTGAGTGCCCTTGCCTTCATTCCAAGAACTGAGATCCTAGAATATGAACATGCACCTTATATTTTCGTAATCGTCGGTCTATTTCTTTACGGGATGAGCTTCCTAGCAATTGCAAATAAGGAAAAGAAAATACTCCAATACGGGGCTATTGTTGGTCCAGTGGTTGGATCTGTATTCGAGAACGATTGGCCAGCAATCCTGTCGACAACTGTCGCTGGCGCATTGTTGGCTGCTCAGGCAACTATCGAAAGGAATCGGGTGGCTCTGTATGTTGCTGGTGGCATAGGTGTTATCGCACTGTCCCGTTTGCTAGTTAAAGCTGATATTGACGAGACACAAGTTTACACACACATCTGGAGTCTATTTTTTGCAGTATTATCTTGGCTAGAATCAAGGCGAGAACAATCAAATAAAGATTTTAAAGAAATACTGACCGTAATAGCACTACTTGTTTTAACTGTCCCAGCAATTCTACAAGCACTTGACACCACCGAAACATGGCGCGGGATACTATTAATTGTCGAAAGTGTCGGCTTAATTATGTTGGGTATTATAGCCCGCTATAAGCTCGTACTTTACTGGGGCATAAGTGTTATGACAATTGAGGTTCTATATCAGCTGAGGTCAGTCATCGCGGTCATCCCGAAATCGTTCTTCTTACTACTGCTCGGACTAGCTGTTTTGGGAACAGCAATGTATTTCCTGCTCCGACGGAAAGACGATGGGATTTGACATGAAAAGACAGACTGCTATGATTAATGATCGAATTGATGAGGTTTATGAGTATCTTTACCCCCAAGAGAACATTTACGGAGCGCTTGATGTCTGTTAGTTTAAGATTTGCAATTGTCTGTGCGTTTGTCTTTGCTTTAATAAGCATTTCGTCTGTTCCGAGTGCTGCTTCTGATAGTCGGACTGTTCGAGTCTATGTTGATGGCCAAGAACAAGTTGTCAGTACGCAAGCGTCGACAGTGGGTGAAGTTCTGGATCGCATGGATGTGAAGACTAGCAAGGATGATTTCATTGAACCGCCAGCCGATACCAAAATAGATCAGAGTGGGTTTCATGTTAATGTTTTTCGGGCTCGACCAGTCTTAGTTATTGATGGGAGCAGCGAGTATCGTGTATACACTGCACACCAAAGCCCTAAACTCATCGCCGAAGCAACGGGCCTGACTGTCTATGACGAAGATTTGTTCACTCTGGAGGCAACTCAAGACTTTATTGATGAGGAGTTTGTCGGTCAAAAACTAATTATTGACCGTGCTACTCCAGTCAATCTGTTCTTTGATGGCGAAATAGTGAACATGAGAACCCATCTTAAAACAGTCGAAGAATTGATCAAGGAGCAAGGGCTTGTCATTGGCAAAGAAGATACTCTAAATGTGAAAGAATCGGATTCTCTGGTTACAAACATGGATATTATCCTTACCCGAGTCGGTCGAAAGCTAGTAACTATTAATGAAAGCGTACCTTTCGAAAAGCAAGTAATTTATGACAGCAACCAGGCAGTCGACTGGGAACAGGTTGAACAGGCCGGCGTCGATGGGCTGAAGGTTAATACTTATGAAATTGTCGAACATAATGGTGTCGAAGTAAGCCGAACTCAGATCCAGTCGGTTATTAAAACTAAACCAACCACTGAGATAAAGAAGCGGGGAAATAAGCCAAGTTTTTCAGGTAGCTTTGGACAAGCACTTGCACGACTGCGAGCATGTGAGTCCGGCGGTAATTATGCAAACAAGAGAAATCCTAGCTTCCGTGGTGCATATCAGTTCGGCTTTACCACCTGGAACGGGTACGGTGGATACTTTGACCCTGCTGATGCACCTGCCAGCGTACAAGACCAAGCAGCCTTTAACCTTTACAAACGTCGTGGTTGGCAACCGTGGCCAAGCTGTGGTGCTAGTCTCCCTGACATCTATCGCTAGTCTGGTTTCCAACTTTGACCGCAAAGTTTAATCCATTCTTTTCCAAAGAACTCAAAATGATACTTTGTACCGACAAAGTATCTCAAAGCTCCTGGGTAAATCACTCCTCTTTATGATTTCGCTGTAAAAGCGTACAACGGCTTCAACAACTCGTCAGCTAAAGCTTCCTCAAACAAGTATCAGCCTGACATTGTACGTTTTACACTCACTCATCAGGACTCGTTCAATACCCAGACCTGCCTAACGGCAGGCGCAGGCCCTTAACAACCAAGGACAGCATCGCCTCTGGCTCTGCTGAGTTTGTTATTAGTAATCAGTGCATCGCACTGATGTTGCAATTGAGTTGTGTTGAGTGCCGAACATAAAGCAAAACCGATGAGAGGTTCCACTATTCAATAACCGCGCAGCGAGGATGTTTGAAGTGAGCAAAGCGAACGAGTTCCGCAGTCGCCAGTTTGAATAGTGCAGACTCTCATAGTGTTTTGTGTCCTGTTCGGAGGTTTTACGATCCTTTTACATTAAAAGGATCATTAGATTTGTTTCTTGGAAAAGAAAGGAGGTTGCTATACTGTAATTAATGAAATCTCAGCGATTACAGGATGATTACTTGATAAGACTCGAAAAGGGCGAGGAGCTCGTCGCGACGCTGACCGGCTTTTGTGCTGAGCACGATATCAAGTCTGGTTGGGTTACAGGAATTGGTAGCGTCCAGCGGGCAAGCGTTGGATATTTCAATCCGAAACGAAAGAAATACGTATATCGGCGTATCAAGGACGCGGTCGAGCTAGCAAGTCTGAGCGGAAATGTGAGTGAAATTAACGGATTACCATTTCTGCATTTACATGCGGTTGTGACGAATAAAAATAACCAAGCACACGGTGGCCATGTACACCATGTAATAGTCGGTACAACAGCAGAAATACGAATAAGTGTATTCGATAAACCACTAGTGCGACAGCCAGACGAAGAATCAGGCTTAAGCCTTCTCGAATTATGAAAAGCGGTAATTATGATGAATCCTCAGAGCTACCATACAAAGTAGGTTGTGGAGGGGTGGTCATGAGGAAAAATGGCGATAGCTACGAAGTATTGAGTCTGTATAGAAAAGAATCAAGATTCGGCATGGACGGTGATTCATATCATTTACCAAAAGGAACCTTAGAAATAGGGGAATCCCTCGAAGACTGTGCATTGCGTGAAGTACGTGAAGAAAGTGGCGCTGAAGCAGAAATATTATCCTATATCGGTGCGATAACATCTGATTTATGGGCCAGAAATATGAAATACAAAATTAACTACACAAGACACTTTTTTCTTATGGAATGCAGAATATTACACGACGAGCACGATGATGAACATGATAGCGTCGACTGGTTAAGTGTTGAGGATGCCATAGAGAATTTTAAAAAGTTACCAAAATCTGATGACGTTATGGTCAGGCGCGCTGTCGAATTCCTGAAAAGTCACCCAAATTCCTTATGACACATCAGAACAAGAATCTCGGTCAGCATTGGCTATACGATGAAACCGCTCTTGAGGCTGTCGCCGATGCTGCACAGGTAGAAGCAGGCGATACAGTGCTAGAAGTTGGTCCAGGACTCGGCACGCTCACAAATGTTTTACTGCGCCGAGGAGCGAAAGTCATAGCAGTAGAAAAAGACGAGGCCTTGGCGAGAAAACTCAAGAAAAATGATCAGCTGAGTGTTGTTGAGGATGATATTTTGCAATTTGATCTCTCGACCCTGCCCGCTGGTTACAAGGTAGCCGCTAACATCCCATACTATCTGACTTCGCCGTTGATCAGGATGCTACTCGAGTCTAACAATACGCCCGCTGCTATCGGTCTGCTGGTACAGAAGGAAGTTGCCCAGAGGATTGTTGCGCAGCCGGGTAGTATGAGCGTACTCAGCGTCTCGGTTCAGTATTACGCTGATGTCGAACTGAGTCTGATTGTACCAGCAGCACTTTTTGATCCGCCGCCCAAA
>CAZFKV010000013.1:0-4069 GCA_964519575.1 uncultured Candidatus Saccharibacteria bacterium
CTCGCGAACTCGTACTGCTTGCTCGTCAGTTTGGCGTACCGAAAATCGTTGTCTTCCTTAACAAAATGGACATGGCAGATCCTGAACTGGTTGAACTAGTTGAAATGGATGTTCGTGAACTACTCGCTAAGAATGATTACGACGAAGATGCTCCAATCATCAAAGGCTCAGCTCTCAAGGCTGTCGAAGGTGATGAAGCAGCTCAAGATCAGATTATGGAACTCGTTAAGGCACTTGATGACTTCATCCCAGAGCCAAAGCGCGATCTTGATAAGCCATTCCTTATGCCAATCGAAGACGTCTTTTCGATTAAGGGTCGTGGCACTGTTGCTACTGGCCGTGTTGAGCAAGGTGTTGTTAAAGTTGGTGAAACCGTTGAAATCCTCGGTATCAAAGATACTACTAAAACCACTGTTACAGGTGTCGAAATGTTCAAAAAGAACCTCGATCAAGGTCAGGCTGGCGATAATGTCGGTGTACTACTTCGTGGTGTTGAGCGTGAAGATATCGAGCGTGGTCAGGTACTCGCCAAGCCAGGTACTGTTAACCCACACACAGAGTTTGATGCTGAAGTTTATATCTTGAGCAAAGACGAAGGTGGACGACATACACCATTCTTCAAGGGCTACAAGCCACAGTTCTACTTCCGAACCACTGATGTTACTGGCGAAGTTGAACTTCCAGCAGACGTAGAAATGGTCATGCCTGGTGATACAGTTACCTTCAAAGTAAAACTACTCGCTCCAATCGCTATGGACCAAGGTCTTCGCTTCGCTATCCGCGAAGGTGGACGAACAGTTGGTGCTGGTGTTGTAACCAAGATTAATAAGTAATAAAATGCCAAGCATTTTATTAGGATTTGGGATTAAGGATTTGGGATTAGGAAGCCACATGTTGCAGACTTTTCTAAATCCAATATCCCATATTCAATATCCTAAGCAACTACTGGAAGGATTGCTTTAATGGCTGAAGCATCACCAAAACAACGCATACGCATTAGACTTAAAGCTTACGATCACAAAGTGATTGATCAAAGTGCAAAACAGATCATTGATACTGCAATTCGTACAGGTGCCACTATTGCTGGCCCAATCCCACTGCCTACAAAGCGTAGTACCTACACCGTGATCAAGAGTCCTCACGTCTATAAAAAAGGTCGTGAACAGTTCGAAATGCGAATTCACAAGCGACTGATTGACATCAGTAGTCCGACTCCAAAGACAATTGATAGTCTGATGAACCTCTCCCTCCCTGCTGGCTGCGACGCCGAAATCAAGATGTAGTCCTTATTAACACTTTGAGTCACAAAGTAGCTCTTTCTTTTCCAAAGAAACAAAGTATTCCCACTTTGACCGCAAAGTGTCGCAAACTCCTGGGCGTCACTCCTCTTTATGATTTCGTTGTCATATTCAACAATGCACAAGGACGACTCCTTCCAGTCGGCCTAAAGGCTGAGTCCTTGTTTCTTATTGTTGAAATGACACTCTACTCATCAGGAGTCGTTCCTGTGCCCAGACCCATCAATCTGTATCAGCTGAAAGCTGATTCTTCTTAGAGATCGAACATAAAGCACTTCCTGATGAAAAGAGTGTGAAATACACAATAGTAAGGCTGAGACTTGTCTGAACGGAGCATAGTGGAGTGAGTTGTCTCAGCCATTGTGTATCTTTACAACGCCTGCGCACCGTAGCCTTGGCGAAGGTGTGAAATCATAAAGAAGTGTGTCCTGTTCGTGGCTTTTGCCTACCTTTTGCCACCAAAAGGTGGAATAGGTTTGTTTCTTTGGAAAAGAATGGCACTACTGCCAAAGGGCAGGTTCGGGAAACTTCGTCGGTACAAAGCATCATTAATTGGTTCTTGAAAAGAACACTGAATTACTAATTGAAATAGAGCTTTACATGCATTTAGGATGAGAGTATATTTCTTATGCATCTAAAAGGATAAATAATTACGTAATTATGCCACGAATTAAAGAATCACACGCCAATATACGCACGATCACTACTGTTGGGCAGAAGAGTCTGAGTATCACGATACCAACTACTATTGTGCGTACTCTGGGGCTATCAGCACACCAAAAGGTTATCGTACGACGCGAGGGTGACAGAATAATAATCGAGAAATGGGGGAAATAAAATGTTACACATTTTAGATAATAGAAAGAAGATAGTAGAAAAAGGACAACACGCGGTAAGCGCACTGTACAAAAACCCTGTAAATAGAGTGACTTCCTTTATCTTTTATCTTTTATCTCTTTTCTCATCAGAAAGCAGAGCTTTCTGATGTGTGGAATTGTTGGATACATAGGTGGTAAGTCAGCCACGCCGATACTTATTAATGGACTTCGACGCTTGGAATACCGAGGTTACGACTCTGCCGGTATTGCCACAATTAGCAAAGGTAAGACGCTAATTTGTAAGAAACAAGGTAAGGTAGCTGAACTAGACAAAGCCTGTGCCGATAGTGGATCAACAATTGGTATTGGCCATACAAGATGGGCAACACACGGAGAGCCAAGTGAGTTAAATGCTCATCCACATCAGGTTGGTGATATCACTATTGTTCACAATGGAATTATAGAGAATTATGCTGATCTGAAAGTTGAGCTCGAGAAAATTGGCTATGAGTTTAAGACCAAGACAGATACTGAAGTTTTGGCGGCTCTTATTGATAATGAGTATAAGACTGCAACCGATATCTCGCATGCTGTTCGCACGGCTCTCAATAAAGTTGCAGGGACTTTTGGCCTTGCCCTACTCAGCCAGAAGGACGAAGACCTGATTGTTGTTGCACGGCGAGGTAGTCCGCTAATCTTAGGCATTGGCGATGATGAATACTTTATTGCTAGTGATACGTCAGCAGTCGTTGGCTATGTGGAAAAAGTCATTTATCTAGAAGATGATCAGTTAGCTGTAGTTGCAAGAGACGGCTATGATGTCGTTGACCTGAACAACAAGGCTCAATCAGTCCAGCTGCATGATTTAGATCAGGATCAAGTAAAGGCCGAAAAAGAAGGTTTTGAACACTTTTTGATCAAAGAAATCCACGAACAGCCACAAGTAATTGCCGATACGATGCGAGGCAGACTACTCAAAGACGGCGAAGTCAGACTAGGTGGGCTTAACCTTGACGATGATGAACTTCGTGATCTAAAACAGATTATAATTATTGGTTGTGGAACGGCTTATTACGCTGGAATGCTGGGTAAATATCTGCTTGAACGACTGACAGGGATTCCGGTCAGTGTAGAAATCGGTTCGGAATTCAGATATCGCGATGCTGCTCTTAATCCAGAAAACACAGTTGCATTATTCCTAAGCCAATCAGGTGAGACGGCAGATACACTGGCTAGTTTGGCAGAAATTAAACGGCGAGGGATTCATAGCCTCGGACTAGTAAACGTCGTTGGCTCAACACTAGCGCGAGAAGTTGACGGCGGTATTTATCTCCACGCTGGACCTGAGATTTCAGTAGCGAGCACAAAAGCTTATAGTGCAATGCTCACAGCGGTAATGTTATTTGGACTAAAAGTAGCTCGACTCAAAGGGCTAGCAAGGTCAGAAGCTCTTGAATTTGCAGAAAGTATGGAGAGTTTACCAAACGAGATAAAACAAACATTGGGCGTTTCCGATGAGGCGAAGCGAGTAGCGTCCCAAGTTAAGGATATTGAACATACCTTCTACCTCGGTAGAAGCGATCTATATCCAGTAGCTCTAGAAGGCTCACTAAAGCTAATGGAAGTCAGCTATATCCATGCGCAAGGCTACCCGACTGGTGAAATGAAACATGGCCCAATTGCCCTGATTGATGAAGGATTTCTTTCGGTAGTACTACTCCCAGAAGACGAACTACTCTACGCCAAATCAATCAGTAACATAGAGGAGATCAAAGCGCGCAAGGGCAAGGTTCTCAGTGTATCATCGCGTCCACAACCAGAGCAGAGTGATTATCATTTGATTGTGCCTAAGGTTTCGCAATGGATTGAACCGCTAGTAATCAATGTCGCTCTGCAGTTATTTGCCTATCATATGGCAGTTGCCAAGGGCAATGATGTCGACCAACCCCGGAA
>CAZFKV010000013.1:4169-15444 GCA_964519575.1 uncultured Candidatus Saccharibacteria bacterium
TATTTGCCTATCATATGGCAGTTGCCAAGGGCAATGATGTCGACCAACCCCGGAACCTCGCCAAATCAGTCACTGTCGAATGAGCAAGCATTGAATTTCTGCCTACCGGCACTAATCCTTTCTTTTCCAAAGCAACAAACCTTCTGACACTTTGATCGCAAAGTGTCGTAAACTCCTGGGCGGTCGCATTTCTTGATGTGCTCATTGTCATGTTCAACAATGCGTAAGAACAACTCCTTTCAGTCGGCCTAAAGGCTGAGTTCCTACTTTTAATTGTTGAAATGACACTCCCACTTCAGGAAACGCTCCTTATGCCCAGACTCTTTTGCGGTCAAGTAATTTGATAATGATCCGCCTAAGGCGGATACAGCTTGGAGATCGAACATAAAGCACTTCCTCCCTTTTGCCAAGGCTACGGAAGAAAGGTGATGAGTTTGTGTTGCGTTGAGCGCCGAACATAAAGCAAAACCGATGAGACGAGTTGTTGTTCAATAGCTGCGCAGCGAGGATGTTTGAGTGAGCAAAGCGAGCGAGTTCCGCAGTCGCCAGTTTGAACAACAACTTGGATCATAGTGCTTTTGTGTCCTGTTCGGAAGTTTTGAGATACTTTGTCGCTACAAAGTATCATTACTTGCTTCTTGGAAAGAAGAACGAAATTTATTAAAAGGAGGATTGGTATCCTTCAATGGAGACAACTTTTGGAAAAAGCGGCAATAGTTGTTATGCTTACATTAAGTTATGCATCCTTCAATAAAATTACGGAGCACACGTGGCTAAGAAGAAAAACAAAAAGAATCCGTACGAACCAGATAGCGTTTTTTTCCTGAAAATCGTTCTGTATTTTATTCTCGGTGGAATTTGGGTGTATTTCAAAGATGTCTCAATCCCCGGAATTCCTGTTGGACTTGTCATCGGAATATTATTCGCTAGTCACGACCATTTCCAAATTGATCGAAAAGTAGAATATGCCATACTACTTGCCGCCGCCGTTTTGAGTTATGTCGCTCCAATTGGCCTAGTATTACAATTCTCTGCAAAAAACTTCATACTCTAGTTAATGAAGAAAAAGCTTTTGTTGTCTGGTTTGAGTTTTGTTATTGCCGTTATTGCAGGAATCATAACTGTATATATCGTTTGGCCAGATCCACCGAAACCAATTATGAATAAAGACAAGTCTTGCGAACGAGACTTGTCACTGTTCTGTAACAATGAACTAACAGATACTGTTCCAATAGAAGGTAAAGAGGGTTATCAGACAGAAAAAGCTGCATTTCAAATAAGTAATCGTGTTTTTTCATATTCGATTGAAACAAGAGGGGCGGTCAAAACAGATATTGAGTCTTTTGCTTCTAGCGTAGCAGAAACTTTAGCTGATTCCCGTGGATGGGGGCAAATCGCTAATTTCAAGCGTGGTCAGAGTACAAATTTCATCATCGTTTTAACCGAGGCCACGCAAGTGCCCAGTTTTTCGTCAGGTTGTAGTGCTCAGTGGAGCTGTCGTGCCGGCAATTATGTAATTATCAACGAAGATCGTTGGTTGGGGGCTTCAGATTCTTGGAATAGTTCTGGCGGTAGTCTGCGTGATTATCAACACATGGTAGTTTCCCATGAAGTTGGGCATTGGCTAGGGCACGGGCATAGTAACTGTAGTGGACCAGGTCAACTAGCGGCTGTTATGCAACAGCAATCTATTAGTCTGCAAGGCTGTAAATATAATCCTTGGCCTCTCGAAAAAGAACTGTCAGTTTTACGATAGAGTATCAAGAATAGAAGTTAAGTATTTTACTTTTCGATATATTTTCAGATATTTATTATTGACTGAGGTCTATCTGTTGTGGTAGAGTAGTTTGGTAGCTCAAATCTGTTCTACACTTCTCAAATTATAAAATCCACGTGGTTTTTATAAACTTAGTGTCTTGCGAAGGTCCGAATCTTTCGGAAACCACCATAGCACTGAGATTTTTTATTACAAGAGGCTATGGCCTAAACAAATGCAAGGGGATGTGCGTGAAAGCGTTGCTCGGACGTAAAATTGGTATGACTCAGATCATCGACAAAGATGGTACTGTTACAGGTGTCACTCTTCTTCAGGCTGGTCCGTGTACAGTAACTCAACTTCGCACCCTTGAACGCGATGGCTACGAAGCTGTCCAAATTGGCTATGGCGATGATAAGCGCATTAGTAAACCTCTTCTAGGACATACCAAAGCCGCTAAGGTCAAGCCATCGGTCATTCGTGAAATCCGCGACCTTGACTACGACAAAGAAGCTACCAAAATTGGTAGCTCTTTTAATGTTTCAGTCTTTGAAGCCGGTGATACAGTAAATGTTGTTGGTACAAGCAAAGGTAAGGGTTTCGCTGGGACAATCAAGCGACATAATTTTCACCGAAGTCGTAAAACTCATGGTGGTCAAGGAAATGTTCGGAAGCCTGGTTCAATCGGATCAATGTATCCTCAAAAAGTTTTCAAAGGTAAGAAAATGGCTGGAAGAATGGGTCACGATCGTGTTACTACAGAAGGTCTGAAGGTGGCTGTTGTTGATTCAGAAAACAACATTCTCGGTATTAAAGGTGCCATTCCTGGTCCAAAGCGCGGCATAGTTGTGATTAAAGGCCAGCGACAAGCTCAGGCTAAAGGAGCAAAATAATGGAAATTGCTTCATTCACCAAATCAGGTAGCAAAAGTAAATCAGCTCCAAAATTACCGAAAAATATATTCGGGATTGAAGTTACCAATCACCAGCTTCTTAAGCAGGCCTATGAAGTATATCTTGCAAATGGTAGAACGAATCTTGCAAAGACTAAGGATAGGAGTGAAGTGCGCGGTGGTGGAAGAAAGCCATGGCGTCAGAAGGGTACTGGCCGAGCGCGACACGGTTCTATTCGCTCTCCTATATGGCGCACCGGTGGTGTAACTTTTGGTCCTCAGGGCAATGAAAATTACTCTAAGAAGATTAGCGTTAAAGCAAAGCGTCAGGCGATTCGACAGGCCCTATCACTTGCGGCAAAAGATAAAGAACTAATCATAATTGATTCATTAGAATTTAAAGATGGTAAAACAAAATCCGCAGTTATGTTGCTGGAAAAGCTGGAATGTATCCGAAATACTGTTCTGGTTGTTGATGATAAATCAGATGAAGTTGTGCGTGCGGTAAGTAATCTGCCAAATGTAACGCTGATCACAGCAAAATACCTAAATGTGTTTACAATTCTGAATGCAGATCATATTGTCGTAACAAATGATGCTTTGAAAATTATTGAATCATGGCTTGGAGAGGGAGAAGAAAATGAGTAAAACCCTCCTGCTGAGTCCTAGAATAAGTGAAAAGAGTTATCTACTAAGTCAATCTCAAAATGTCTTTGTGTTCGATGTTCCCTTAAAGGCTAATCAAGTACAGATAAAAAACGCAGTTGAGGCACAGTATTCAGTGACTGTCGAACAAGTAAGAACGATGATTGCTAAAGGTAAGTCAAAGAAAACTGCCTTAAAACGGAAGCAACCTCGAGTTGGTAAGCGAATAGATGTTAAGAAAGCATACGTAACCCTAAAAAAAGGCGATAGTATTACAGTTTTCGAAACCGAGGGAGAGGCTTAACATGGCTGTTACATATTACAAACCAACAACTCCCGGACGTCGCGGAATGACTAGTGCAGACAAGAGTGAGATAACCCGTAAGAAACCTGTTAAATCATTATTGGTAGTACGAAAGAGTAACGCCGGCAGAAACAATCAAGGTCGTATTACTGTTCGGCATCGTGGTGCAGGGGTCAAGCGATTTGTCCGAATTGTTAGTAGCAATTTTCCAGACGGCTTCACTGCCACTGTCGAGGGAATAGAATATGATCCTAATCGGAGCGCCAACATAGCTTTACTCAGAGACGAAAAGAATAAGCCACATTACATTATCGCAGGTAACAAAATTGCTGTAGGTCAAACTATAACTGTTGGTGTCGAAGCTCCAATTGAGACTGGAAACCGTTTACCTCTAGAATCTATTCCTGTTGGAACAATTATTTATGATATTGAATTGACTCAGGGTAAGGGCGGACAACTGGTACGTAGTGCCGGAGCTCAAGCGCAATTGATGGCTAAAGAAAATGATTATGCTCAGATTCGACTTCCAAGTGGCGAGGTTCGTTTAGTTCACTTAAAGTGCCAAGCGACAATTGGAACTGTTGGCAATGTTCAGCATCAGAACATCAAATACGGAACAGCCGGTCGCCGACGACGAATGGGTTGGCGACCAAGCGTCAAGGGACGAGCAATGAATGCGGCCGATCATCCGATGGGTGGTGGTGATGGTGGTAAGGGTAGCTTGGGAAATCATCCAATGAGTCCTTGGGGACAGAAGGCACTTGGACTAAAGACAAGGCGTCGTAAAGTTACATCTAAATTTATTATCAGAACTAGACATCAGGCGAAAAGGAGACGAGGATGAGTCGTTCACTGAAAAAGGGTCCGTATATTGATCCAAAACTAAATCAGAAACTTGCTGCACTGGGTAGTGACGATCGAACTGTTATTAAAACATGGGCTCGAGCAAGCTCTATTACCCCCGAAATGGTTGGTCGGACGATCGCAATACATAACGGTAAAGTTCATGTCCCAGTGTTTATTAGTGAGAATATGGTAGGGCATAAACTCGGTGAGTTTTCTCCAACACGTAAATTCCGTCGACACGGCGGAAAGGCAAAGTAGAAATTATGAATAACGTATCAGCAAAAGCTAGCAATATCAGAATATCGCCTCGCAAAATGGGTGTAGTTGCTGGATTGGTGCGAGGTAGAGCAGTGGCTGATGCGCTAATTATTCTAGAACATACCCCTCGAAAAGCAGCAGTCTCATTAACAAAAGTAATTAAAAGTGCCGCCGCGAATGCAGTCGCTAACGCCAAGCTCGATAGAAAAACACTACAGATAACAACATTACAGATTGCCAACGGTACATCTATGAAAAGATTCCGTCCAGCAGCAAGAGGCAGAGCTCTTCCATACAAGCACCGATCAAGCAATATTCTTGTTATTGTTAGCGGAGAATCGAAACCATCAAAGGCTAAATCTACAACTGACAAAACTTCTAAAGAATCGTCTAAACCAGATAAGAAGGGAAAATAACCATGGGCCAAAAAGTTAATCCAATTAGTATGAGATTACAAGTCAACAAGAATTGGCGTAGCAGGTGGTTTGCTCCAAAAAGAGAATATACTGCTTATCTGACAAAAGATCTTGAAGTTCGCAATTACATCGACACACAACTTGGTCGTCGTGCCGGA
The DNA here is from genome assembly GCA_964519575.1 of uncultured Candidatus Saccharibacteria bacterium. Classification (GTDB taxonomy): domain Bacteria; phylum Patescibacteriota; class Saccharimonadia; order Saccharimonadales; family JAGPDM01; genus CAZFKV01. Next base: position 9,445 of record CAZFKV010000013.1, read on the forward strand.
ATTAATCTTGTTGAGATTGAACGATCTCCTAACATGGTTACTATCACAATCCATACAAGCAAAGCGGGTGTGGTAATTGGACGCGGTGGAGCCGGTGCCGATAAGTTGCGCAAAGATATTGAGAAAATCATCGACGGAACGGTCAGAGTTAATATCGAAGAAGTTAAAAAACCTGAGTTACACGCCAAGCTTGTTGCAGAAAATATTGCTCACCAACTTGAAAAAAGAATTAACTTCAGACGTGCTATCAAGCAGAGTGCAGCCGCTACCATGAGAGCTGGAGCAAAGGGAATTAGAATTCAGGTTTCAGGTCGACTTAACAATGCCGAGATGAGTCGTCGAGAAAAGGAAGTCCAAGGTTCGGTACCGTTACACACCATTAGAGCCAACGTGGACTATGCATTGGGTGAAGCAAAAACAAATGCTGGAATGATTGGCGTGAAAGTCTGGATCAACAAAGGCGAGGTGATCTAACATGTTAATGCCAAAGAAAAGTAAATACAGGAAGGCTATGAAGGGTAAAATTCGTGGTCTCGCAGCTCGTGGCAGTACTGTTGCATTTGGACGATATGGTTTGCAGTCGATTACAACTGAGCGAGTGAATTCTCGTCAAATCGAAGCTGCTCGTCGCGCTATGACAAGATACGTCAAACGCGGTGGAAAAATCTGGATTCGTATTTTTCCTCATCTACCTGTCAGCCGTAAACCAATTGACGTAAAAATGGGAAGCGGTAAGGGAAACCCTGAGTTTCATGTTGCAAAAGTAAGACCAGGAACAATTATGTTTGAAATGGATGGTGTTACAGAAGAGATCGCTCGTGAAGCTATGAGGCTTGCTAGTCACAAATTACCTGTGCAAACCAAGTTTGTCATAAAGCATAACCCAGGGGAGCAAATCTAATGAAACTCAAAGACATGAAGACCAAGACGCCAGCACAGCTTCAATCTCATATTGAGACTCTACGCACTGAAATTGCCGATGCTCACCGTGAGAAGCGTTCAACCAAGGAAAAGAATATTCATCAGAAGCGTAATACTCGTAAAGATATTGCTCGAGCATTAACAATTAAACGAGAATTTGAGCTCGACAACCAGGAGGAAGCGTAATGGCTAGAATACTAAAAGGAAAAGTCGTGTCAGATAAGGCAGATAAGACAGTCGTTGTTCGTGTTGATACCAGTAAAACACATCCTCTTTATCACAAATCGTATACGGTTTATAAACGCTACCAAGCTCACGATGAGAAAAATGAATCAAAAGTTGGAGATCTAGTCGAGATTACCGAAGGACGACCGATCAGCAAAACAAAAAGATTTAAGATCTCAAAAGTTGTTACAAAGGCTAAGGAATAGATTGAAATGATACAGCAAGAAACCAGGTTAAAAGTAACGGATAATAGTGGAGCTAAAGAAATCCTTTGTATTCGTGTGCTTGGAGGATCTCGTAGAAGATATGCTCGAGTTGGAGATATTATTACCGCTACAGTTAAAAAAGCAGCCCCTCAAGGTCAGGTAAGTAAGAAATCCGTTGTGAAGGCAGTAGTTGTAAGAACGAGGGACACAATCAAGCGTAAAGACGGATCAACGATTGCCTTTGACGATAATGCAGCAGTTATAATCGGTGACGACAAACAACCAAAGGCAACCAGAATCTTTGGACCGGTTCCGCGTGAACTTCGTGAAAAAGGCTACCAAAAAATTATCAGCCTTGCACCGGAGGTACTCTAATGTCTGATTATAAAATTCGTCTCAAAATCGGAGATAAAGTTCTTGTGCGCAAAGGTAAGGACAAAGGCAAAACAGGTAAGGTAGTATCAACTCATCCAAAGTTGAACAAAGTTACCGTTGAAGGAATTAATATTGTTAAAAAGCACCGTAAACCAGCACAAGGAAGACCGCAGGGTTCAATTGAAGAGATTACAAAACCAGTCTGGGTAGCAAATGTCGGAATAATCCATCCAACTGACAATAACAAGACTTCTCGAATTGGCTACAAAATAGAAAAAGACGGTAAAAAGAAGCGCGTATTTATTCAGGCCAACTATAAGGAGATCAAGTAATGGCTAATTCAACTACAAAAACTCTGACAAAATACGTCAATGGTCTTCGTAAAGATTTTGATGAGAAATATGTTTTGGAATTGCAAAAAGAGCTAGGATTAAAGAATATTCACCAAGTTCCTCGTATTGAGAAGATTTCATTAAATGTTGGGCTTGGGCGTGTCAAAGATGATAAGAGAGCAAGAGAAGCTGCAGCAAATACCCTTCTTAAAATAACAGGTCAAAAACCACTAGAAATGATGGCTCGTAAATCAATCGCTGGATTTAAAATTCGCGCTGGTCAGAACAAGATTGGTGTAAAAGTAACGATTCGTGGCGATAGAATGTATGACTTTTTAGCGCGACTGATTAATGTCGTGCTCCCTCGCTTAAGGGACTTTCATGGTGTTAGCAAGAAAGCTTTTGATGGAAATGGAAATTATAGTATAGGTATTAAGGAGCAGTCTGTATTTCCTGAAATTAGTTTCGAGGACTCAGCAATATCTCATGGATTGCAAATTAATATAATTACTTCAACCGATAATGATGAGTATGCAAAAGCATTGCTAGCAAAACTAGGAATGCCGTTTGAAAAGGAGAAAAAATAATGGCCAGGAAATCAAGTGTCGCAAGAGATAATAAAAGAGATTCAATGATAGCAAAGTATGCTGATAAGAGAGCTGAACTAAAAGCAGCCGGTGATTTAGAAGGTCTGGCCTTGCTACCTAGAAACTCTAGCCCGTCTCGTCATACTAATCGTTGCTCAGAAACCGGTCGTTCAAGAGCCTATATTCGTAGATTCGGCCTCAGTCGTTCTAGCTTCAGAGAACACGCTAGTAAAGGTGAAATTCCTGGTATAACGAAAGCCAGTTGGTAGAAAGGAAATTATGACAGATCCAATAGCAGATATGCTCACCAGAATCAGAAACGCGCTTGCGGTAGGTAAGACTGATGTTCGATTACCTTTTTCAAAGATTAAGAATAGTGTCGCCGAACAGATTGCTCGAGCTGGTTTCATTAATAAAGTGACTGTAGATAAATCGGGCACATTCCCAGAGCTAATTTTACAACTTCATACAGAAGGTCAACCGAGCAAAATTACTGATCTCGAAAGAGTTTCCAAACCAGGACGAAGGCTATATGCCAAATCCCAAGACATCCCACGAGTTCTCGGTGGTAGAGGTGTAATGATTGTCTCTACTAGTAAAGGGCTATTAACTGATAATGAAGCACGCAAGCAAAAAATCGGCGGCGAGCTGATCTGTAAGGTTTGGTAACATGAGCAGAATAGGAAACAATCCAATTACTATCCCAGAAAGCGTAGAGCTTTCTATTAGCGGACATACTGTTACCGTCAAAGGACCAAAAGGCCAGCTAAGTACCGATTTGTTGCCCGGCGTTACTGTAGTTCAAGAGTCTGGCGTCTTAACGGTTTCTCGTAGTAGTGACGACAAGAAAGTTAAGGCAGCTCATGGATTACTAAGAAGCTTAATTCAGAATACGATAACCGGAGTAACTGAAGGATTTCAAAAGATTCTTGAGGTTAATGGTGTTGGATTTAAGGCTAATGTTAGTGGGAAGAACTTAAAACTTAATCTTGGGTTTTCTCATGATATTGATTTTACGGCACCAGATGATGTCACGATTGAGGCGAAGAATAACGTCATTACAGTTACAGGTATTGATAAGCAGCGAGTAGGTCAGGTTGCTGCACAGATTAGAGCCTACAAAAAACCTGAACCATACAAGGGCAAAGGCATAAAATACAGCGATGAATACATTATACGTAAATCAGGAAAGACGGCGGCTTAGCATATGAATACTCAGATTAGAACCCAAGAACAGCGCAAGAGACGAACTATTCGCACTAGAAGTAACATTAAGGGTACTTCGATCCGTCCTAGGCTTAGTGTCATTATCAGCAATACCAATGTATATGCTCAACTAATCGATGACGAAGTTGGCAAGACTGTACTAGAAAGCAATTCTGCAAAAAGTAGTGCAAAAACATTAACAGATAAAGCTGTATTTGTTGGCAAAGAAATCGCTGAGCGAGCCAAGAAAGTTAAAATCAGTGAAGTTGTGTTCGATCGAGGTTCAAAGAAATTCCATGGACGAATCAAGGCTGTGGCTGACAGTGCTCGTGAATCTGGATTGAAAGTTTAGGATAAGGAGAGATATATGGATTATGACAAACCTCAGAGCGAGTTCGCAGAAAACGTTATCGCAATAGACCGAGTAGCCCGAGTTGTTGCTGGTGGTAGAAGATTTAGGTTTAGAGCACTCGTTGTTGTCGGAAACAGCAAAGGCCGACTTGGAGTAGGTATTGCCAAGGGAAGTGATGTACAACTTGCAATTGCCAAAGCAGTAAACGAGGCAAAGAAGAATTTAATCGATATTTCGCTAACAAACGGTACAATAGCTCACGAAATAACCGCAAAAGTAAGTGGCGCATCAATACTCCTAAAACCGGCTGCTCCCGGAACTGGCTTAATCGCAGGTGGTACTGTTCGCTCAGTACTGGAAGTGAGTGGGGTAAATAATATTTTGAGCAAGTCCTTGGGTTCAAGTAACAAGGTCAATGTCGCCTACGCTACTATTAAGGCATTGCAGGGTGTTGTCCCTAGGGAAGAATGGGTTACCAAACACGTAAAAGCAACTAGTGACACCAAAAAATCAAATGCTCAACCCAAAAAAGCAAAGGTAACAGCATGAAATTCCATCAGTTAGAAATCTCAAGTAAGAAGGATCGTAAAAGAGTAGGACGTGGTATTTCTGCCGGAGGTGGAAAAACTGCCGGACGAGGCACAAAAGGTCAGAATTCTCGTAGTGGTGGTAGGGTTCGCCCAGGTTTTGAAGGGGGTCAGAATCCGATTATAGCAAGGCTTCCAAAGCTTCCCGGATTCACTAGTCATCGTCCTGTCATTCAAGTAGTTACTACTGGTCAACTTGATAAGCTGAACGAAAAAGACATTGATAATAATGTTCTTAAAAATCACGGACTAGTTAAAAATGCATTTGCCTCTGTAAAAGTTGTCAATAATGGTGATTTAAATAGAGCCTTGAATGTAAGACTACAGGCAGTTACAGCGTCAGCAGAATCAATAATTACCAAAGCAGGCGGTTCTTTCGAAAAAACCCCTAAACCTACAAAGGCAAAGAAAGACAATCCAAAAGGTAAGAAACGAAATATGCAACGACCAAAAACAAGCGTAAAATAACGCTTAAGGATCAAGGGGGAAATAAACATGAGTTGGAAACTTATTTGGAAAGCAATCAAAACACGCGACATGCAGAAGCGTATGCTAATGGTCGCTCTCATCTTAATAGTATTTAGATTCTTATCTCATGTACCACTTCCTGTTGCAGATGCACCTCAACTTCGTGAGACACTGCAAGAGGTATTTGCAAACCAGCAATTACTTGGGTTTGTGAATCTTTTGTCAGGAGGAGCACTAGCTAACTTTTCAATAGTCTTAATGGGTATGGGTCCCTACATTAATGCGTCTATTATTACCCAGCTGTTAACCAAGATAGTACCGAGTCTCGAAAAACTACAAAAAGAAGGGGAACAAGGCCGAGCCAAGATTAATCAATACACTCGTTTGCTTTCCCTACCTCTGGCCGTTGGACAGGCGGTTGCAATGATTTTCCTATTGCGTCCATCAATTCAACAATACGGTGGTTTTGATATTATCGCAGGTGCCGGACCATGGGAATGGACATTGATGCTGTCAGCATTGGTGACTGGTTCGGTACTGCTGATGTGGCTAGGTGAGCTCATCAGTGAACAAGGTATTGGTAACGGAATAAGTATTCTTATTTTTGCTGGGATAGTCACACAGCTTCCTAGTGTCGTTAGCCAGGCTTGGTTAGTTATCACAGCCGGTGAAACATCGATTGACGTATTCGGCTGGTTTAACATACCTGTTGATGGGAAATATCTATTATTTGTTTCAATA